>JACXUX010000318.1 GCA_014763725.1 Rhodobacterales bacterium | reverse complement strand
GGCGGGGGGCGTGCGGAAGGCCGCGATGGCATAGGCGCCCTGCAGCCCGGCGCGCGTCCGGCCGTCGTCGGCCCCGCCCAGCAGCATCGCCGCGTAAAGACCCGCGCACAGCAGCACCAGCCAACGCACCATGGGAAACCCCCGCAAGACCCTGATTCCGAAATCGTCCCGCCGTGTTTACCACGCCCGCGGCGGCTTGGCGCGGCTTTCCTGCCCTGCCTTGCCGCTGGACCCGCCGCGCCGGGCAGACTACACCACATCCATGACCGAAGACGCCGACACCCCCAAGATCGAGCCCCAGCTGCCGGCCGAGCCGCTGCGCCGCGCGGTGGCCGAACGCTATCTGACCTACGCGCTGTCGACCATCATGCACCGGGCGCTGCCCGATGCGCGCGACGGGCTGAAGCCGGTCCACCGCCGCATCCTGTTCGCGATGCGCGAATTGCGGCTGGCGTCCTCGGGCGGGTTCCGCAAGTCGGCCAAGATCTCGGGCGACGTGATGGGCAACTATCACCCGCATGGCGATGCCGCGATCTATGACGCGATGGCGCGGCTGGCGCAGGACTTCAACGTGCGCTACCCGCTGGTCGACGGCCAGGGCAACTTCGGCAACATCGACGGCGACAACCCCGCCGCCAGCCGCTACACCGAGGCCCGCCTGACCCCCGCCGCCGAGGCGCTGATGGAGGGGCTGGACGAAAACGCCGTCGACTTCCGCCCCAACTACGACGGCACGCTGCAGGAACCCGTGGTTCTGCCGGCGGCCTTTCCCAACCTGCTGGCCAACGGGTCCAGCGGCATCGCCGTGGGGATGGCCACCAACATCCCGCCGCACAACCTGGACGAACTGATCGCGGCCTGCCAGCTGCTGCTGCGCGACCCTGACGCCGACGATGCCGCGCTGGTCGCGCTGGTGCCGGGCCCCGACTTTCCCACCGGCGGGGTGATCGTCGAACCGCCCGCCGCGAGCCTGGACGCCTATCGCACCGGCCGCGGCGCCTTCCGGCTGCGCGCGCGCTGGCAGATCGAGGATCTGGGCCGCGGCACCTGGCAGATCGTGGTGACCGAGATCCCCTATCAGGTGCAGAAGTCGCGCCTGATCGAACGCCTGGCCGAGCTGATCCAGACCAAGAAGGTCCCCGCCCTGGCCGATGTGCGCGACGAATCGGCCGAGGATGTCCGCATCGTGCTGGAGCCCCGCGCCCGCACCGTGGACCCCGAGATGCTGATGGGCATGCTGTTCCGCAACAGCGACCTGGAAATCCGCTTTGCGCTGAACATGAACGTGCTGATCGACGGCCGCGTGCCGCGGGTCTGCGGGCTGAAGGAGGTGCTGCGCGCCTTCCTCGACCACCGGCGCGAGGTGCTGATCCGCCGCAGCACCCACCGGCTGGAGAAGATCGCCCACCGGCTGGAGGTGCTGCGCGGCTATATCGTGGCCTTCCTGAACCTGGACCGCGTGATCGAGATCATCCGGCATGAAGACGAACCCAGGCCCGCCCTGATGGCCGAGGACTGGGGCGGCGTCTTCCTGACCGAGGTTCAGGCCGAAGCCATCCTGAACATGCGCCTGCGGTCGCTGCGCCGGCTGGAAGAGATGGAACTGCGCGCCGAACACGACCGGCTGACCGCGGAACAGGCCGACCTGAACGCCCTGCTGGCCGACCCCGTCGTGCAATGGGCCCGCGTGGGCCGCGACCTGCTGGCCGTGCAGGCGCAGTTCGGCAAGCACACCGCGCTGGGCCGCCGCCGCACCACCTTTGCCGAGGCGGGCGAGGTCGAGGACGTGCCGATCGAGGCGATGATCGAGCGCGAGCCGATCACCGTCATCTGCACCGCCATGGGCTGGATCCGCAGCATGAAGGGCCACCAGCCCCTGGACATGGAGGTCAAGGTCAAGGACGGCGACGAAAGCCGCTTCGTCTTTCATGCCGAAACCACCGACCGGCTGATGCTGGTGGGGTCGAACGGGCGGTTCTACACGCTGATGGCGGCCAGCCTGCCCGGCGGCCGCGGCCTGGGCGAACCGGTCCGGCTGATGGTGGACCTGCCCAACGATGCCGACATTGTCGACCTGGCGATCTGGCGGGCGGGCGAACGGCTGCTGGTGGCCAGCGACGCGGGCGACGGGTTCGTCGTGCCCTCGGACGAGGTGCTGGCCCAGACCCGCGCGGGCAAGCAGGTGCTGACCCTGCGCGAAGGCACCCGCACGCGCCTGTGCCGCCCGGTGCGCGGCGATCACGTCGCGGTGGTGGGCGAAAACCGCAAGCTGCTGGTCTTTCCCCTGTCCGAACTGCCGGAAATGGCGCGTGGCAAGGGCGTGCGGCTGCAGAAATACAAGGACGGCGGGCTGTCGGATGCGATCACCTTCCCGCTGGCCCAGGGCCTGCAGTGGAAGGACCCCGCCGGACGCACCCGCAGCGAACCCGACCTGACCGAATGGCTGGGCCCGCGGGCCGGCACGGGCAAGATGGCGCCGCGCGGCTTTCCGCGCGACAACCGCTTTGCCGTCCCGTCACCGGGGCGTGAGGGCGGCGGCGTTGCGTGACGGCGCGGCTTTGGCTATCCAGATCCGACCCAGACCGGAGCCGCGATGACCCGCCTAGCCGCCCTGACCCTGTCGCTGGCCGTGCTTGCAGGCTGTGCCGCGCGCAACGACCTGGACGAACCGCCTGTCGCCCTGGGCAACTTTGCGCTGGGGCTGAACATCGTCGTGGCCGATAACATGCAGATGGTGCCGATCTCGCGCCCCGCCACGGTCGAGGACTGGGAAGCCGCGATGAAGAAGGCGGTCGACGACCGCTTTGGCCGGTATGCGGGCAGCCGGCTCTACAACATCGGCATCAACATCGACGCCTATGCCCTGGCCCCGCCCGGCGTGCCGATCGTGCTGTCGCCCAAGTCGGTCGTGGCGATTTCCGCCAACATCTGGGACGATGCGACGCAGACCCGGCTGAACCCCGAACCGGTGCGGCTGACGGTGTTCGAAAGCCTGTCGGGCAGTTCGTTCGTGGGGTCGGGCCTGTCCCAGTCGCCCGCCCAGCAGATGGAAAACCTGGCCTACAATGCCGCCAAGGCGGTCGAGGACTGGCTGGTGCAGAACCCCCAGTGGTTCCCGGCCGATCCGGCCCAGGCCCCCCAG
>JACXUX010000317.1 GCA_014763725.1 Rhodobacterales bacterium | reverse complement strand
GGGGGCAGGCATACAGTTGCGGCGCGGCCGCGGCCGTCCTAGTCTGACCCCAGGGAGGAGACGATGGACCAGCCGTGGCAGGAGGGCCCCGGCGCGGGGGCCGATCACCCGGCGCAGACGGCCGGCGCGCGGCACGCGGCGGGCGGGCCTGCGCCCATGGCCGGGCCGGACCTGCCCTGGCCGCTGGTGCGCCGCGCCTGTGTCGAGGCCGCCCTGCCGGATGCGGCCGAACGGCTCTGCGCCGATCTGGGCCCCGGCCCCTTTGCGCTGGTGGTGCTGTTCCTGTCGCCCCAGGCCGATATCGCGCGGCTGACGGCGGGGGCGGCGCAGTGCTTTGGCGCGGCGCCGGTCGTGGGCTGCACCACCGCGGGCGAGATCGGCCCCCAGGGCTATGCCGAGGGCACGGTGGTCGCCGTCGCGCTGCCCGCGGCCGATTTCGCCGCCGAGCCGCTGCTGATCGAGGATCTGGGCGATCTGAACCCCCAGGCGCTGATCGGGCGGCTGATCCGCAGCCGCCAGGGCCTGGCGCGCGCCGAACCGGCGTGGGACCACGAATTCGCCTTCCTGATGGTCGACGGCCTGTCGATCCGCGAGGATGAGCTGACCTCGACGCTGGCCTCGGGGCTGGGGCCGGTGCCGCTGTTCGGCGGCTCGGCCGGCGACGGCACGCGGTTCCGCCAGACCTTCGTGCTGCATTGCGGGCGGGTGCTGGAAAACGCGGCCGTGCTGGCCATGGTGCGCACGCGCTGCCCGGTGCGGGTGTTCAACCTGGACCATCTGGTGCCGACCGACCGGCGCATGGTGGTGACCGGGGCCGACCCGCGCCGCCGCATCGTGCACCGCATCAACGCCGAACCCGCCGCGCGGGAATATGCGCGGCTGCTGGGCAAGGATCCGGGGCAGCTGACCAGCTTCACCTTTGCCGCCCATCCGGTGGTGGTGCGCATCGGCGGCCAGCACCATGTCCGCGCCATCCAGCAGGTGCTGGACAATGGCGATCTGGTGTTCTTCTCCGCCATCGACGAGGGTCTGGTGCTGACGCTGGCCGAACCGCTGAACATGGTCCGCCATCTGGAAGGCGAGCTGGCCGCCCTGTCCGCCCCCGCCCGGCCCGAGGCGATCCTGGCCTGCGACTGCATCCTGCGCCGGATGGAGGCGCAAGAGAAACAGCTGTCGGGCGCCGTCTCGACCCTGCTGCGTCGGCACGGGGTGGTGGGCTTTTCGACCTATGGCGAACAGCTGAACGCGATGCATGTGAACCAGACGATGACCGGCGTCGCGATCTATCCGCCGCGCGATCCGGCCTGACCCATGACGCCCCCGCCGCCGACCGCCCTGCCGCTGTCCGCCCCGCCGGTCGCCGACAGTCTGATCGACCCGGCCGACCCGCTGGACCGCCAGCGCGACAAGCTCTTGCAGATCGCCCATGTGCTGATGCGGCGGGTGGAACAGATCACCGACGATTCCGGCGCGGCCTATGCCCAGTTCCAGCGCGCCGCGATGCTCGAGGATCAGGTGCGCGAACGCACCCGCGATCTGGAACGCGCGCTGGACCTGCTGAACGAGTCCAACGCCCGTCTGGCCGAGGCCAACCGCGCCACCGAGGCCGCCCGCCAGAACCTGGCCAATGCGATCGAGACGATCCAGGAAGGCTTTGCCCTGTTCGACGCGCGCGACATGCTGGTCATGTGCAATTCGCGCTTCGGCATGCACATGCACGACATTCACGCCGACCTGCGGCCCGGCCTGACCTTTGACGATTACGTCGAACGGGTCAGCCGGTCGCGGTTCCTGGCGCTGCCCGACGGCGAACGCCCCGAGGACTGGGCAATCCGCCGCCGCCGCCGCCACCAGGACCGCCACGTCATCTTCAACGTCCGCATGATCTGGGACCGCTGGGTGCAGGTCAGCGAACACCGCACCGCCGACGGCGGCACGGTCATCCTGCAGACCGACGTGACCGAGATCATCCGCATGGAACGGCACGAACGCGGCAAGATGCTGGACGACCAGGCCCGCATCATCCGCGCCACGCTGGACCACATCAGCCAGGGCGTCTGCATCTTCGACGCCCAGCGCCGGCTGGTGGGCTGGAACGACCGGCTGGGCACGCTGCTGGTGCTGCCGGTCACGCGGCTGCGGCTGGGGGTCAGCTTCGACTATCTGATGCGGCGCCTGGCCGACGGGCTGAGCTTTGGCGGCACCATGACCTCGGGCGCGCTGGAGGACTGGGTGCATTCCCCCGACCCCCGCGCGCCGCTGAACTTCGAGTTGCGCCGCGGCAGCGATCTGGTGCTGGATGTCTTTGCCCAGGAAATGCCCGACCGCGGCTTCGTGATGAGCTTCACCGACGTCACCGCCGAACGCGCCGCCATCGCCGCGCTGAGCCGGGCGAACGAAACGCTCGAGGCGCGGGTGATGGACCGCACGCTGGAACTCGAGGACGCGCTGGCGCATGCCGAACGCGCCAATGCCAGCCGGTCGCGCTTCGTGGCGGCGGCCAGCCATGACCTGCTGCAGCCGCTGTCGGCGGCCAAGCTGTTCATCAGTTCCATCGCCGACGACCAGGTGGCCCCCCGTGCGCGTGAGGCGCTGGACAAGGCGCAGAATGCGCTGGTCTCGGTCGAGGGGATCCTGGCCGCGCTGCTCGACATCTCGAAACTGGAAAGCGGGCGCGCCGCGGTCAGCGTGGGGCCGGTGCGGCTGGACCGGCTGATGACCCAGCTGCGCGACGAATTCGCCCCCATGGCCGCGGCCAAGGGGCTGGCGCTGACGGTCCTGCCGGTTCAGGCGGTGGTGACCTCGGACCCGGCCTATCTGCGGCGCATCCTGCAGAACCTGATCGGCAATGCGATCCGCTATACCCAGCGCGGCCGCGTTCTGGTGGGGGCGCGGCGGCGCGGCGGCATGCTGCGGCTGGGGGTCTGGGACACCGGCCCCGGCATCCCCGAAGAGGAACAGGACAACATCTTCAAGGAATTCCACCGCCTGAACGCGCGCGCCAGCGCGTCCGAGGGGATGGGCCTGGGCCTGGCCATCGTGGAACGGGCCTGCGCGCTGCTGGGCCATCCGCTGGGCCTGTCGTCGCGGCTGGGGCGGGGAACCTGTTTCATGCTGCAGGTGCCGCTGGCCGAGACCGCCGCCCCCCATGCCCC
>JACXUX010000316.1 GCA_014763725.1 Rhodobacterales bacterium | reverse complement strand
CTGCTCAACCTCTCGCACCGGGTTGATCTGACACAGACCGACATTCCGCTGGAATTTCTGGTGCGCCCCAGCCGCCGCACCCTCACCCCTGACGAGTTTGAACAGCGCGTGAGCCTCATTAATGCAGACGGCAAACTGCTCTTTGGCACAACACCGGCACCGCAAAGCCTCCATATCAGGCTGCAACGCGGCGCGCAGGTCATCGGCGAACTGCATTTCAACCACCGCCGCGCGCTCAGTGAACAGGCTGACATCGAGTTTGCCCAGACCCAATCCAAAATGCTCACCTGGGGCGCGCTGCTGGTGAGTTTGATTGGCGCCTTGCTGCTCTGGCCGCTGGCCAACCATCTGATTCAACCCATCCGCCAGCTCACCCAGGGATTGCGCCAACTGGCGCAGGGCCATTACACCACACGCCTGAGCAACGACCGGCGCGATGAGTTCGGCCAGTTGCAGCACGACTTCAACCATTTGGCCGCCACCCTTGAGCAAAGCCAGAACAGCCGCAACCAATGGATTGCCGACGTCTCGCACGAACTGCGCACCCCCGTGACCATTCTGCGCGGCAGTATCGAAGCGATGCAGGACGGCGTGCGCCCCGCCAACGAACGCAACCTGCAAGCTTTGCAGGAAGAAGTGCAGCATCTGGGCACACTCATCGAAGACCTTTACCAACTCAGTCTGAGCGATGTGGGCGGGCTGCAATACCGTATGGAACGCCTCGACTTTACCGACCTGCTGGAAACCGAACTGCTCACCTTGCAGCCGCGTTTTAGCGCCAAAGGACTGCAACTCCACTGGCAGCTAAACGCCAAAGAAGCCGCATTGACGGGCGACGCCAACCGTCTGCAACAGCTGATTCGCAACATTCTGCTCAACAGCCTGGCGTATAGCGATGCGCCCGGCCAAGTCAACGTGACCCTCAACCAAGAAGCTGAACGTCTCATTCTCGACATTGAAGATTCGCCGCCCGGCGTGGATGAAGCCGCCTGTGCGCGCCTGTTTGAGCGCTTCTACCGCACCGAGGCCTCGCGCAACCGCCGCCACGGCGGCAGCGGCCTGGGACTGGCGATTGTGCAACAGATTGTGCAGGCGCATCAGGGCAGCATCCGCGCCACCCCATCGGCGCTGGGCGGACTGCACCTGCAAATCAGCCTGCCCCAAACGAGTTGATACCCGGCCTGTTGAGTTTAAAAAACACGCGAAAATGCAAAACCCTTTGGAGTGCGTATGACACGGATTTTGATTGTTGAAGACGAACCGCAAATCGCCGCCATCGAGCGCGACTATCTGCACAGCCACGGTTATGAAACCCACCTGATTGAACGCGGCGATGAGGTAGTGGCGTGGCTCAAAAACCATTCCGCCGACCTCATGCTGCTGGACATTATGCTGCCCGGCATGGACGGGCTGCAAGTCTGCAAAGCGGTGCGCGAATTCAGCCAGGTACCGATTATGATGGTTACCGCACGGGTTGAGGAGATCGACCGCATTCTGGGACTGGAACTGGGCGCCGACGACTATCTGTGCAAACCCTTCAGCCCGCGCGAAATGGTCGGACGCGTCAAAGCGCTGTTACGCCGCAGCCAGCTCAAACCGTCTGCAAGCCAGCACGGTTTCCACCTCGATGCCGAACGCTATCAGGTCGTTTACCAAGATCGCAACTGCCCGCTCTCCGCCGTGGAATTTGCGCTGCTCAAACTGCTGAGCGACACCCCCGGCCGCATCTATTCGCGCAGCCAACTGATCGAAAACATCTACACCGACCACCGCGTGGTTTCCGACCGCACCGTGGACAGCCACATCAAAAAACTACGCCACAAACTCGCCGCCGAACTGACCGACAAGGAAATCATCCACTCCGTTTACGGCGTGGGCTATAAATTTGAATGGCCGGATGAAAACCTAATAAATGCTTAGGGCACCTCTAAATAACCCGCGCTTGCCGATTTGTTGTCCATTTGCTGCATAAAGTTTGCACAGTTGTTTTGCATACTAAAGTCGAACAACCCGTTAGGCCAATCCAACAAAAGGATGACAATCATGCAAACCCCATTTCGCAAACCCTTTTTCGCCCTGATCACCAGCGCCCTGTTGCTCAGCAGCGGCGCGCTCATGGCGCATGACAAACCGGCACACCCTCAATCACAACACCACAAACCCCACCACTCTGATGGTAAAGCGTATCGCGGACACGCTCATCATTCACCCCGCTTTCACAAACACGCCCAGCGCGAACACCGTCTCGACAAAATGCGTATGGCGCTGCAACTGACCCCCAATCAATTCATGGAACTGCGCGTGCTCTTCAATGACCACCATGCCGAACGCAAAGCGCTCCGTCACGCCCACGCCAAACGTTTTCACGCAGTCCTGACCCCGCAACAACGCCACCGCTGGCGCGAATGGCGTGAGGAACGTCATGCACATCGCGAACACTGAACAACGCCTATAAAAAACCCACCTGCAAGGGTGGGTCAAAAAGGTTCACAAGCGGATTTAAAGCGACTCAATACACCTTAAGCGTGCTGTTCCAGGGCGCGCAAAAAGTTGTCCATATGGTGCAGCGCCTGACCGGGCGAACCGTCAAAGCCCAACATTTTGGCCTTGCTGAGAATCTTGCCAAACAATACTTCTTCCTCATGCTGCTCGGCAATGAACCACTCGATAAAATTAAACGTCGTGTAATCCTGCACCTGAAACGCCTGATTGGCGATATTCTTAATCATGGCCGACACCTTCAGTTCATGCTGGTAGGCCGCGTTAATGACCTCCATCAAATTGGCAAACTGCGTCGGCGGCGCGGCTATGGCGCCGATAGTCACCGGAATACCACACTCGCACAGATAGTCAAAAATTTTATCCATGTGCGTGCGTTCTTCCAGACTATGCCCTCTGAAAAACAGCGCAGCCCCCTCCAACCCCTCGGCCTCACACCATGCGCTCAACTGCAAATACACATTCGACGCATAAAACTCCGCATTCACTTGCTCGTTCAATAACTTAGCGATTTCCGGTTTTAACATGGCATCCCCCTCAAAGTTAATCCAAAAACAAATTCTGATAGCTAGCAGCTTGTCGGACTTTTTCGCCCCTATCGCCACCTCTGTGAATTGATCCTGCGAAGAAATTTCTTCGCTATTCTTTGGTAACATGTTGATTTAC
>JACXUX010000315.1 GCA_014763725.1 Rhodobacterales bacterium | reverse complement strand
CCCGCCCCCACCAGCACCGCCAGCACCGCCCGCGGCAGGCGGATCTCGCGCATCACGATCACGCTGGCCTCACCCCGGCCGGTCAGCAGGGCGGCCGCGGCCTCGGCCCAGCCGAGGCCCGCGGGCCCGGTCAGCAACGCGGCCGCAAACAGCACCGCGACCAGCGCGGCCAGGGCCAGCGTCACCTTCATGGCGCGCCCAGCGCCCGGCGGGCGGCGACCAGATCGGCCAGCGCGCGCAGCACCGCCGGCGTGCCGCAGACCCAGTCGGCATCGGCGATGCGCGCGGCCCCCGTCCGGCCGCGCAGCGCGGCCAGGGCGGGATGGGCCAGGATCTCCTCGGACCGCGAGGCGCCGGGATAGGGCGCCGAGGTCACGATCATCCGCGGCGCCGCCATCACCAGCCGCTCCAGCGGCAGGATGCCGCCGCCGGTCACCCCGGCCTCGGCCCCGGCATTGCGGAACCCCGCCGCGGTCAGGATGTCATCGGCCAGCGTGCCCGCGCCGGTGGTATAGCCGTTGGGGTGATAGATCGCGGCGGGCATCGGCACGACCCCCGCCGCGCGCAGCCGCGCAAGGTCCGCCACGAAGCGGTCGGCCATGGCCTGCGCCGCATCCGGCCGGCCCAGCGCGCGGCCCACGACCAGGATCTGGGCCGGAATCCCGTCGATCCCGGCCACGGGCGGCAGTTCCACCACCGCCACCCCCAGCCGGCGCAGCAGATCGACCGTCGCCCGCGCGGTGAAGGTGCCCGCCAGCACCAGGTCGGGCGCCAGCAGGAACACCTCTTCGGCGCCGCCGCGATTCTGGGGATAGGCCGCCGCAGCGTCAGCCATGGCCGAGGATCGCGGGTCCGCGGCCAGCCAGGACACCGACACCAGCTGCCCCGGCGCGGCGAGCGCCATCGCCAGCTGGTCGGTGCAGAGGTTGATCGACACCACGCGCGCGGGCTGCGGCCCGGCCCCCGCCGCGGACAGCGGCAGATCAGCCGCCACCGCGGGGGCCGTCAGCGCCAGCCCCGCGGCCAGCGCCAGCGCCCTAGAACCGCGCGCGCAGGCCCACATAGGCCGACCGCCCCGCCGTGCCGTAACCCGGCACCAGCTGATAGTTCTCGTCGAACAGGTTCTCGATGCGCAGATAGGCCTCGGCCCGGTCGGTCAGGGCATAGCCCAGGCTGGCCCCCACCACCGTATAGTCGGGCAGGCCGCCGCGGTCGGCCGCATGGGTCAGCCGCAGCCTCGCATCCAGCCGGTCGGTGACCTGCGCCTGCAGCCCCAGCCCCAGATCGTGCCGCGGCACCAGGCCCCAGGCGCTCGAGGCATTGGTCGCGCTGTCGACATAGGCATAGTTCGCGGTCAGCGTGACGCGGTCGGTCAGCGCCAGGTCGCCCTCGATCTCGACCCCGCTGCGGCGCGAGGTGCCGGGAACCTGGTTGTAGCAGCCCGGCCCGAACAGCGCCGCCGCCGCACAGCCGGTGCCGGCAAAGTCGTAGTCGATCAGATCCTCGACCTCGAGCAGGAAGGCCGTGGCCCGCAGCCCGGCACGGTCGCCCCAGCGGTATTCGACGCCCAGATCCAGGTTGCGGCTGGTTTCGGGGTCGAGCGCGGTCGAGCCGTAGAAGCTGTAGAGCTCGAAGTTCGACGGCGCGCGATAGCCCGTGCCCGCCTGGGCGCGGAAGGTCAGCGCCCCGGTCGCGCGCCAGGCCAGCGCGATGCGGCCCGTGGTCTGGCCGCCAAAGATCGAATGGTCGTCATGGCGCAGCGTGGCGGTCACGTCGACATCGGACCCCAGCGCCCAGGCCAGTTCGGAATAGGCCCCCGCGGTGCGGGTGGTGGCCGCCAGCGCGCCAAAGGTGCCGACCTGATCATAGTCTTCCTCGGTCCAGTCCAGCCCCGCGACCAGCCGCATCGCGGGCGTCAGATCGCCCGCGCCCTGCCAGGCGACCTGACGCCGGGTGCCCACATAGGTGGTGTCGGACGCGCCGAAGATCGTGTTGTCGCGGTAGCGGCGTTCGACGTCGAACAGGCTGGCCGACAGGGTGTGATCCACCGCCCCGGTGGCAAAGTCGGAATACAGCCGCAGCCCGCGCGACAGCTTGTCCTGGACCTCATCCCCCGGCAGGGAGCCGTCGCCCAGGGGGAAGCCTTCGTCATACTCGCCCTGGCTGTCCTCGACAAAGCCGTTGACGCCGATGCGCCCGCCCTGGGGCAGCAGCCAGGCCAGATCGAAGGCCAGTTTCGACTGTTCGAAGCCGTCGGCCTCGGTATTGCCGGCATCCTCATCCGCGGCGGAATAGCCGTCGGTGCTCAGCCGGCCCAGCGTCAGCGCGGCCTCGATCCGGTCGGACCGGTGGGTGACGCCATAGCTCAGGCTGCCGGTGCCGTAGCTGCCGCCCTCGACGGCGATCTGCTGCCGGGTGCCATCTTCGACGGCGCGGCGGGTGGTGATTCTGATCACGCCGCCCACGGCGCGTGACCCGTAAAGCGCCGATTGCGACCCGCGCAGCACCTCGATCCGGCTGATGCCGGCCGCCGTCAGCTGGCCGAAGTCATAGGCGACCTGGGTGCCCGAGGGGTCGGTCACGTCGATGCCGTCGACGATGACCGCGACATAGTTCTGCGACGCGCCGCGCAGCGCCACCCCGGTCTGGGTGCCCAGCGGCCCCTGCGAGCGCACCGTCACGCCGGGCAGCGAATCCAGCACCTCGACCAGCGGGGCATCGCCGCGGGCGGCCAGGTCGGCCTCGGTCAGCACGCTGACGGTGGCGCCGGTGCGGCTGGCCTCGGTCGCCTCCAGATTGGCCGAGATCACGATCTCGGGCAGCAGGATCACCTCTTGTGCGGGCGCAAGCCCGGGGGCCGCGGCGATCAGCGCGGCCATCGACAGACCGGTGCGGGTCATGTCCTGTCCTTTCCTTCGGCCCCCGGCAATGGGCGGGGGACGGCAACGAAGTGCCGGACGGGAACGACAGCCCCCGCCGGCGGCGACCGTCACCACATGCGGAAAGCCCGCCACCGACCGCGCGCCCCGCGGGCCGGACAGGGTGATCACCGCGGCAGGTCTCCTGGCTTGCGGGTCGTCGCTCGGACGGGCCTTCCCGGGTTGCCCCAGTGGCATGTGCCGCCGTCGCTCGCCGCTGACAGTTGCGGGGGCAGCCGCGGAGTCGCACCGCGTTCCCTTTTCATCCGGGGTCAGCCGGAACCGAGGCCCT
>JACXUX010000314.1 GCA_014763725.1 Rhodobacterales bacterium | reverse complement strand
ACCCCGCCCCCAGCCGGATGCAATACCGGCTGCAGCGGCTGTGGCTGACGCCGCTGGTGCGCACGCTGCTGCGCCTTGGTCTGCCGGTGCTGCTGATCGCGCTGATGGCCGGGGCCTATCTGGCCAGCGAGGACCGGCGCGCGGCACTGGGCACCCAGTTGGCCGAATGGCGCCGCGCCGTCCAGCACCGGCCCGAGTTCATGGTGACGCTGGTCGCGATCAACGGCGCCAGCCCCCGCGTGGCCGAGGATGTGCGCGCGGCGCTGGCGCTGACGCTGCCGGTGTCGTCCTTCGATCTGGACCTGCCCGAGGCGCGGACCCGGGTCGAGACGGTGCAGGGCGTGGCCCAGGCCAGCCTGCGCATCGCCCAGGGCGTGCTGCAGGTCGACGTGACCGAACGCACCCCGGTGGCCGTCTGGCGGACGGACGCGGGGCTGACGCTGGTCGATGCCACGGGCCACTCCGTGGCGGGCCTCGTGCACCGCACCGACCGGCCCGACCTGCCGCTGATCGCGGGCGAGGGCGCCGATGCCGACGTGCCCCAGGCGCTGGCCATCCTGGCCGCGGCCCAGCCCATCGCGCCGCGCATCCGCGGCCTGGTCCGCGTGGGCCTGCGCCGCTGGGATCTGGTGCTGAACCGCGCCCAGCGCATCCAGCTGCCCGAACGGGGTGCCGTGCGTGCGCTGGAACGGCTGATCGCGCTGGATCAGGCCCAGAACCTGCTGGCGCGCGACATCCTGACCGTCGACCTGCGCAACGAACACCGCCCGACGCTGCGGCTGGCGCCCACCGCACTGAACGAGTTCCGCCGGTCCCGCGGCATCGACACGGAGGCAAGCGAGCTATGACCGACCTCTACCAGTCCCAGCGCGCGATGCGGAACATGCGCCGTGCCGCCATGCAGCGGGGGGTGATCGCGGTGCTGGACATCGGCACCTCGAAGATCGCCTGCCTGATCCTGCGCTTCGACGGGCCCGACCGCCTGCGCGAGGCCGATGGCGTAGGCCCGATGGCGGGGCAGTCGTCCTTCCGGGTGATCGGCGCGGCCACCACCCGGTCGCGCGGCGTCCGCTTTGGCGAGATCAGCGTGATGGCCGAAACCGAAAGCGCGATCCGCACCGCCGTGCAGGCCGCGCAGAAGATGGCCAATGTCCGCGTCGACCATGCGATCGCCTGCTTTTCCGGCGCGCATCCGCGCAGCTATGGCCTGGCCGGGGAATGGACGCTGCAGGACAGCGTGGTCACCGAACAGGACGTGGCCCGCGTGCTGGCCGCCTGCGACGTGCCCGACCTGGGCCCGGGACGCGAGGTGCTGCACGCCCAGCCCGTGAACTTTGCGCTGGATCACCGCACCGGCATGGCCGACCCGCGCGGCCAGATCGGCAACCGTCTGGTCGTGGACATGCACCTGCTGTCGGTTCAGGACACCGCCGTGCACAACCTGATCCGCTGCATCAAGCGCTGCGATCTGGAACTGGCGGGGCTGGCGTCCTCGGCCTATGTCTCGGGCATCTCGGCCTTGGTCGAGGACGAACAGGAACTGGGCGCGGCCTGCGTCGATCTGGGCGGCGGGTGCACCGGCATCTCGATCTTCATCAAGAAGCACATGATCTATGCCGACAGCGTGCGGCTGGGCGGCGACCATGCCACGTCAGACATCGCCAAGGGGTTCCAGACCTCGCTGGCGATGGCCGAACGCATCAAGACCCGCCACGGCGGCGCCCAGGCCACCGGCATGGACGACCGCGAGATCATCCAGATCGGCGGCGATTCCGGCGACTGGGACAAGGACCGGGTCGAGATCACCCGCAGCGACCTGATCGGCGTGATGCGCCCGCGGCTGGAGGAAATCCTGGAAGAGGTCCGCGCCCGGCTGGATGCGGCAGGCTTCGACAGCCTGCCCAGCCAGCAGATCGTGCTGACCGGCGGCGGCAGCCAGGTGCCGGGGCTGGACGGGCTGGCCGCGCGCATCCTGGGCCAGCGGGTGCGACTGGGCCGGCCGCTGCGGGTGCAGGGCCTGCCCCAGGCCGCCACCAGCGCAGCCTTTGCCAGCGCCGTGGGCCTGTGCCTGTTCGCCGCCCATCCACAGGACGAATGGTGGGATTTCGACATTCCGGCCGAACGCTATCCGGCGCGGTCGATGAAAAGGGTCATCCGATGGTTGCGCGACAACTGGTAAACGCCACAGGTCGACATCTGCGCGAAATCCTGCCGTCCGGCGGGCAGATCGGCCCATATTTCGTTGGGTTTCGCCCTTTTCGCGTGACCTGCGCGCAGCTTGTGGATAAGCTGGACGGCAATGCGGCCCCCGGGGCCGGACCCGCGCGGCAACGACCCCGCGGCACGACGGAAGAAACGCCCGAAACAACGACATGCAGGCGGATTGGCGATGACATTGAACCTTATCGTGGACACTGACGGGGACGAGCTGAAGCCGCGCATCACGGTCTTCGGCGTGGGCGGTGCCGGCGGCAACGCCGTCAACAACATGATCGACAAGAACCTGGAAGGCGTCGAATTCGTGGTGGCCAACACGGACGCCCAGGCGCTGAACGGCTCGCGCGCGCCCAACCGCGTGCAGCTGGGCGTCAAGGTGACCGAGGGGCTGGGCGCCGGCGCCAAGCCCGCCATCGGTGCCGCCGCGGCCGAGGAGTCGATCGAACAGATCGTCGACCATCTGGCGGGCGCGCACATGTGCTTCATCACCGCCGGCATGGGCGGCGGCACTGGCACCGGCGCGGCCCCGATCATCGCGCAGGCCGCGCGCGAACTGGGCGTGCTGACCGTGGGCGTGGTGACCAAGCCCTTCCAGTTCGAGGGCGCCAAGCGCATGAAGCAGGCCGAGGACGGGATCGAGGCGCTGCAGAAGGTGGTCGACACGCTGATCATCATCCCCAACCAGAACCTGTTCCGGCTGGCCAACGAAAAGACCACCTTCACCGAGGCCTTCGCCATGGCCGACGACGTGCTGTATCAGGGCGTCAAGGGCGTGACCGACCTGATGGTGCGGCCCGGCCTGATCAACCTGGACTTTGCCGATGTCCGCGCCGTGATGAACGAGATGGGCAAGGCGATGATGGGCACGGGCGAGGCGACGGGCGAGGATCGCGCCGTCAAGGCCGCGGAAAAGGCCATCGCCAACCCGCTGCTGGATGAAATCAGCCTGCACGGCGCCAAGGGTGTGCTGATCAACATCACCGGCGGCTATGACCTGACGCTGTTCGAACTGGACGAGGCCGCG
>JACXUX010000313.1 GCA_014763725.1 Rhodobacterales bacterium | reverse complement strand
GGCTTGTCCTGCCGCCTGCATCGGCCTATGGCGCCGGGCCTGCGGACGTGGCGGTGTGCCGGGGGTGGGCGATGGACGACAGCGAGACGGCAGCGGGTGGCGCGGACGGGCGGCGCAACTTCTATGGCCGGGTGCATGGCAAGACGCTGCGCCCGGCGCAGAAGGCCTATCTGGCCGAGGATCTGGAGCGGCTGCGCCTGCGCGGCGTGACGCGCGAGGAGAACCCCGGCCGCGATGTGCTGGATCTGGCCGCACGGGCGGCGGGCCGGCCTGTCTGGCTGGAGGTGGGGTTCGGCGGGGGCGAGCATCTGGTGCATCAGGCGGCGCGCAACCCGGGCGTGCTGCTGATCGGGGCGGAACCCTTTGTCAACGGCGTGGCCATGGCGCTGGGCAAGATCCGCGCGGCGGGGGTGGCGAATCTGGCGCTGCATCCGGGGGATGTGCGCGATCTGTTCGACGTGCTGCCCGTGGGGGCGCTGGCGAAGGTGTTCCTGAACTATCCCGATCCCTGGCCCAAGGCGCGCCATCACCGCCGCCGCTTTGTCACGCCGGGCTATCTGGGGCCGCTGGCGCGCGCCATGGCGCCGGGGGCGGAGTTCCGTCTGGCCACCGACATTGCCGATTACGCCCGCCAGGCGCGCGAGGAGGTGCCGCAGGCGGGCTTTGCGCCGGTGTCGGACAGCGGCACCCCGTGGGAGGACTGGATCCGCACCCGGTATGAGGCCAAGGCCCTGCGCGAGGGGCGGGTGCCGGAATACCTGACCTGGCGGCGGCTGTAGCGTCCGGCGCGTCTGGGTGCTGGACGGGCCAGGGCCGTTGCGCTAGGCCGCTGGCGACACAGTCCAGGGAGATGCCCCGATGTCCGGCCATGGTGCGGCGCAGCCGATGACCTCTGCCCCCTGCGGGGCGCTTACCGGCGTGGCCGAGGTGCCGGGCGACAAGTCGATCAGCCATCGTGCGCTGATCCTGGGGGCGCTGGCGGTGGGCCGGACGCAGGTGACCGGCCTGCTGGAGGGGCAGGACGTGCTGGACACGGCGGCGGCGATGCGCGCCTTTGGCGCCACGGTGGACCGGACGGGGCCGGGTGCCTGGACGGTGCAGGGCGTGGGCGTCGGCGGCTTTCGCGAACCCGAGCAGGTGATCGACTGCGGCAATTCGGGCACGGGCGTGCGGCTGATCATGGGGGCGATGGCGACCAGCCCGATCACCGCCACCTTCACCGGCGATGCGTCCTTGCGCAAGCGCCCCATGGGCCGGGTGACCGATCCGCTGGCTCTGTTCGGGGCGCGGGCCTGGGGGCGCGCGGGCGGGCGGCTGCCGATGACGGTGGTGGGCGCGGCCGATCCGGTGCCGGTGCACTATGTGGTGCCCGTGCCCAGTGCGCAGGTGAAGTCGGCCGTGCTGCTGGCCGGGCTGAACGCGCCGGGCCAGACCGTGGTGATCGAGCGCGAGGCCACGCGCGACCATTCCGAACGGATGCTGCGTTGCTTTGGCGCGGCGCTGACGGTCGAGGACGCGCCCGAGGGCCGCGTCATCACCCTGACCGGCCAGCCCGAGCTGCAGCCGCAGACGGTGGCGGTGCCGCGCGATCCGTCCAGTGCGGCCTTTCCGGTCTGTGCTGCGCTGGTGGTGCCGGGGTCCGAGGTTCTGGTGCCGGGCGTCAGCCGGAACCCCACGCGCGACGGGCTGTATGTCACGCTGCTGGAGATGGGTGCCGACATCGCCTTTGAAAACCCGCGCGAGGAGGGGGGCGAACCGGTGGCCGACATGCGCGTGCGCTTTACCGGCGCGTTGAAGGGGGTCGAGGTTCCGCCCGAACGCGCGCCCAGCATGATCGACGAATATCCGATCCTGTCGGTGGTGGCGGCCTTTGCCGAGGGCGCCACGGTGATGCGCGGGGTGCGCGAGCTGCGGGTAAAGGAATCCGACCGGATCGCCGCGATGGCCGATGGCCTGCGCGCCTGCGGCGTGACGGTCGAGTACGGGCCCGACACGATGGTCGTGCGTGGCCGTGGGGCGCAGGGCGTGCCGGGGGGTGCCACGGTCGCGGTGCATCTGGATCACCGCATCGCGATGAGCTTTCTGGTCCTGGGCATGGCCGCGCAGGCTGCGGTGACGGTGGATGACGCCGGCCCCGTGGCGACCAGCTTTCCGGTCTTTGGCCCGCTGATGACGGGCCTGGGCGCCGATCTGCGCGCGGGCTGACGGATTTTCTGCGAAAATCCTGCACCGGGGGGGCGGCGATGATCTTTACCGTGGCGATCGACGGGCCGGCTGCGGCGGGCAAGGGCACCATCGCCCGCGAACTGGCCGCGCGCTTCGGGCTGGGGCATCTGGATACGGGCCTGCTGTATCGTGCGGTGGGCGCCAAGGGTGGCGATCCCGTGGCCTCCGCCCGCAGCCTGACCGAGGCCGACCTGGCCCGCCCCGATCTGCGCAGCCTGGAGGCGGGGCAGGCCGCCAGCCGGGTGGCCGCCATCCCCGAGGTGCGTGCGGCGCTGGTTGACTTTCAGCGGGCCTTTGCCCGGCGGCCGGGGGGCGCGGTGCTGGACGGGCGCGACATCGGCACGGTGATCTGCCCCGAGGCCGAGGTGAAGCTCTATGTCACCGCCAGCCCCGAGGTGCGCGCCCGCCGCCGCTGGCTCGAGGTGGGCGGCGATCCCGACCGGGTGCTGGCCGAGGTGCGCGAACGCGACGCCCGCGACATGGCCCGGGCCGAGGCGCCGTTGCGCCCCGCTGTCGACGCCCTGCTGCTGGACACCACCGACATGCCGGTCGAGGTGGCCGTGGCCGCGGCCGTGGCGCGGGTGGCGGCCGCGCTGGGCGGATGAGGGGTGCCCGCGCCGCCCTGGCGGCGCTGATCCCGATCGCCCGCGCCACCCTGGCGGCGCTGATCCTGACGGCGGGGGCGGTGCTGGCGCAGGATCTGCCGCGGACGCTCCCGCTGCAGATCCGCAGCCTGCCGGGGCAGGACATGGTGCTGACGCTGCGACAGGCGAACACCGGCGCCGCGGTGCTGGTGCGCGATCTGCCCGGGGGCACGCCGCGCCGCCTGCTGGTGCCGCCCGGCCGATTTGCGGTCGAGATCGCGCTGGCGGGGCAGCAACTGGTGCTGGGGCCGCTGGACTTTGCCGTGACGGGGCCGGCGCGCAAGCAGGGCCATCTGGTCGACCTGACGCCGCTGGCCCGGGGCGCGCCGGCCGAGGTGCGGCCCTTTGCGCTGTGCGACCGGCTGGACCCGGTCGAGGTGCCCGAAGGCTTTGCCCCCTTTCCGCCCGACCCCGATG
>JACXUX010000312.1 GCA_014763725.1 Rhodobacterales bacterium | reverse complement strand
CTAGTCTCACGCCCACCACCGAGTTCGGGCTTGCGGTCGATCTTCTGGGGTTCGGCGGTCGGTCCGCGGCGGGACGGTCCCGCCGCGGACCGACCGCCGAACCCCAGAAGATCGACCGCAAGCCCGAACTCGGTGGTGGGCGTGAGACTAGTGGAGGATGTGAACCGACGCGAGAGGGAAAGATCGACCTCAAGGCATTCGTTGCGCCAGGCAAATCCCAGCCCGGCCGTGGCCGCGCGGGCGGCGGTGAAGTCATAGCGCGCCCCCGCCCGGCCGCGCCAGCGGTCGTTGATCTGCCAGCTGCCGTCGAACGCCAGTTCCGAAATCGCCTGCGGCCGGTCCTCGGCCGGGTCGGCGATCACCCAGCTGTAGCCCGCCGCCAGCGCGGTTTCGGCGCCGCGCCAGTCGACGCGGACCTCGGCCTTGGTCGTGTCCAGATCGTCGTCGAACAGCGTGCGCCCCGCCACCGACAGCCGGTCGCCCAGCGACAGGCCCACCGCGGCCAGCCAGTCCGACCGCAGCCCATCCAGCCCCGAGGCGGCCGAGAACTGGCCCAGGTTCTGCACCCGCACCACGCGGCCCAGCGTGGTCTCGATCCCCCAGCCGGCGGGGGTCTGCCGGCTCCAGCTGACGCCCAGGTTCAGGCGCGATCCGGCCTCGGTCTCGTCCGCGCCGGGAAAACGGTTCAGCGAGAACAGGTTGCCTTCGTCGAATTCGACCAGGCGGCTGTCCTCGTTCGGCACGGCGCGGGCGTTCGACGGGCTCAGCACCAGCTGCACCACGGGTTCGATCAGCTGCGTGGCGCCGCGGCTTTCGCGCCGCAGCAGGGGCCAGCGCAGCTCGACCCCCGCGCTGGCGCGGCCGCGGCTGATGGTGCTGGCAAAGGCCGGATCCTGGCCCAGTTCATAGACCTCGGCCGTCACCGCGCCCAGGCCCGTCAGTTGCAGACCCACGGGCAGCGTCCAGCTGCGCCGCCAGTCGGCCCGCGCGGTCAGCCGCGCCATGTCACGCCCGTCGGGGATGCCGTCCAGGTTGCTGTCCAGCACCGAGGTCGAGCTGCGCCGATGCGCATGGCCCTGCAGCATGGCCGTGGTGCTGCCGCCCGCCAGCTGGAACCGCCGCCGCCAGGTCGCGTCGATCACGGTCGAGGGCAGGATTGCATTGTCCTCGCCCGCGCGGATCGAATGGAACCGGATCAGCCGCAGCGCGATATCCTCGTCGTCGCGGGTGCGGGTCAGCGTCAGCCGGCTGTCCAGCCGGTCTTCGTTCGACAGGCCGTAGTCCTGCAGATAGGCGTCGTCGCTGACCGCCTCGACCCCGAAGGCCAGGGTGAAGCCCGCAGGCAGGTCGAACCGGCCGCGGCCGAACAGATAGCCGCGGGTGTCGCCGGGCAGGATGCGGTCGCGCGACAGGGCGCCGTCAAAGGTGATCTCGCCCCGCCGGAAGGCCTGGCGATAGCGGAACCCCAGCGTGCGCATCCGTTCGGTGCCCAGATAGGGTTCCAGCGTCAGGTCGCGGTGGGGGCCGAGCGTGATGAAATAGGGCAGCCGCAGCCCGGTGCCCAGTTCCGACGTGGTGCGCAGCCGCGGCATCAGAAAGCCCGTCGCGCGGTCCAGCGTCGGGTCGGGGATGCGCAGCCGCGGCAGCCAGACCACGGGCAGGCCCATCACCCGCAGCTGGGCATGGTCGAAGTAGATCTGCCGCGCCTGCTGGTCATGCGTCACCCGCGCGGCGCGGATTTCCCACAGCGGCACCGGGTTTTCGGCACAGACCTGGCAGGACGAGGCGACCGCCCGAGACAGCTGGGTATAGCGGCCCGAGACCCGGCGCAGCTCGGCGGCGGCCAGTTGCAGCTGCTGGTTCAGCACCAGCCGCGCGCTGGTCAGCAGCCCCTCGGTCAGGTCGGCCGACAATTCGGCCTGATCGGCCAGGATCAGCGTGCCCGCGTCGTCGGTCAGGACGATCGGCCCCTCGATCGTCAGCCGGTCGGCCGTCTGGTCATAGACGATGCGCGCGGCGCGCAGACGGCGGCCCTGATACAGCACCTCGACCGTGCCCTCGGCGATCAGCCGCCCGTCGGGCGACACCAGCACACGGTCGGCCACCAGCGTCGCGCGGTCCTGCGCCGCGACGGGGGCGGGGGCAGCCAGCCCCAGCAGCAGCGCCAGACCCAGGGCAGCCAGCCGCGCGCGCATCAGCCGTCTTCCAGATGCAGCAGCAGCGACAGCGACAGCAGAACCGCCGCCACCGGCGGGATCCAGGCCGCGGGCAGGACGGGGATCTGCCCCGTCTCGCCCAGGATCTGGGCGAAGTTGCGCAGGAAGAAGATGCCGAACCCCCCGGCCAGCGCCGACAGCACCATGATCCCCGTCCGCCCGAACCGCACATGCCGCATGGTGAAGCCCGCCGCCAGCAACACCATCGCCGCCATCAGCAGCGGCTGGGCCAGTTCCATCTGGAACCAGACGCGATGGCTGCGCGCGGAAAAGCCCGCCCGGTCCAGCCCCGCGATGAAGGCGGGCAGGTCCCAGATCGGCACGGCCGAGGGCTGGCCGAAACTGTCGCGGATGCGGTCGGCCGTCAGGTCCGAGGGCAGCTGCACCCGTTCCGCCGTCACCGCGGCCAGTTCGGGGTTGTCGGCCGACAGCGGCCAGCGCTTGACGCCCCCCAGATCCCAGGCGCCGGGGATCAGGCGGGCCTCGCGCGCCTCGATCCGGTCCAGCGGCGTGCCGTCGGGGGCAAAGGTCAGGAAGGTCGCCTGGAACAGCCGCGTGCCGTCCAGATTGGCGCGCGCGGCGCGGATCACGGTCTGGCCGTCCGCGCCGCCCTGGCGCAGCCACAGCCCCTCGGGGCTGATCGACAGCACGCTGACCTCGCCCCGCGTCAGTTCGGTCGCCCTCGCCTCGTAGGCGCGCGAAGTCGCGGCCACCAGCGGATTGCCCACCGCGACCGCCACCGCCCCCACGATCAGCGCCACCATCACGGGGGCCATCAGCATCCGCAGCCCCGACCGGCCCGCGGCGCGGATCACGACCAGCTCGCTCGACCGCGCCATCCCCAGGAAGAACGAGATCGCCGCCAGCACCATCAGCAGCGGCAATATGCTATACAGCGCCCCGGGCATGTTCAGCGCGGCCAGCCCCGCCGCCGCCCCCAGCGTGATGTCCGCATCGGAAAAGCGGCGGATCTGGTCGACCATGTCGATCAGGAACAGGATCGCGCCAAAGATCGCGACCACGCCCAGGAACACGGTCAGGAAGCGGCGCGCGATATAGAAGGCCAGCGTCATGCCGGCACCTGCCGGGG
>JACXUX010000045.1 GCA_014763725.1 Rhodobacterales bacterium | reverse complement strand
GGCCCGGGGCCACAGTCTGACCCCCCCGCGGGCCCTTGGCAAGCGGCCCGGCCTGCCCTTCCTCTTGACCCAAATACCCCGGGGGGTGAGGCGCCCCCGCGGGGCGCCGAGGGGGGCTGGCCCCCCTGACCCCGGGTCAGGAATGCGCCCAGTCCAGATACAGCGCGCGCACCCGGTCGGTCATCGCATGGCTGCGGTAGTGCGTGTCGTCGAACTGCCGCACCGCAGTCACCTTGGCGAAGTTGCCCGACAGGAACACCTCGTCGGCGGCATGGACATCGTCGAAGGTCAGCACGGTCTCGTGCACCGCGACGCCTGCCGCGCGCAGGTTGGCGATGTGGCGCGCCCGCGTGATCCCGGCCAGGAAGGTGCCGTTGGCAATGGGCGTGAACACCACCCCGTCGCGGACGATGAACACGTTCGACGTGGCGCTTTCGGCCACATTGCCCATCGCATCGGCACACAGCGCATTGCCGAATCCCTTGGACCTGGCCTCGACCAGCATCCGCGCATTGTTGGGATACAGGCAGCCCGCCTTGGCGTTGCAGACCGAATCCTCCAGCACCGGGCGGCGGAAGCGGGTGCGCGTCAGCGTGGTGCTGACCTCGGGGTCGGGCATCGGCACGGCCTCGAGGCACAGGGCAAAGCCGGTCGAGCCCTCTTTCGGCGCCACGCCCAGGTCGGACCCGTCGACCGCCCAGTACATCGGCCGCACATAGACCGCCTGGTCGGGTGCATAGGCGGCCAGCCCCTCGCGCGCCAGGGCCTCGATCTCTTCGGCGGTCAGGGTGGGCGTGATCATCAGCGCCTCGGCCGAACGGTTGACGCGCTGGCAGTGCAGGTCCAGGTCGGGGGCTACCCCGTCGAACCAGCGCGCCCCGTCAAAGACGGATGACCCCTGCCAGATCCCGTGGTCGGCCGCCCGCATCACCGGGATGTCGCCGTCATGCCAGCGGCCCTGAAAGAAGGTGCGGATCGCGGTTCCGAATGCCATGGTCTGTTCCCCGTGCTGCGCGGCGGGCAGTCAATCACCCGGCGCCGGGACTGTCCAGCCGTGCCCCGTCCAGCCATGCCCGGGCGGCTGCCATCAGGGACGGGGTCGCCGCGGCCAGGATCGCGCCGCGGCTGTCCAGCCCCAGGGCGGCCCCGTCCCAGCCGCTGATGCGGCCGCCGGCCTCGGCCACCACGGGCACCAGCGCGCAGATGTCGAAGGCATCCAGATCGCCGCCGTTCACCACCAGATCGACCCGCCCGCGCGCCAGCGCCCCATAGGCGGGCGAGCCGCCGTCATGCACCCGCAGCGCCCCCAGACCGGTCAGCGCCGCGCGCGCGGGCGGGGTCAGGCTGTCGGGATTGGCCAGCGCGACCACCGCCCGCGCGAGGTCGGCCGTGCCGCGGCAGGCCACGCGGCGCGCAGGCCCCCCGGCGGCGAACCAGCTGCCGCCCTCCGTCACCGCCCAGTGCCGCGCGCCCGCCAGCGGCAGGTCGATCACCCCCAGCACCGGCACCCCGTCGCGGCAGAGCGCCACCAGCACCGCCCAGTTGCCCAGGCCCGCCGCGAATTGCCGCGTGCCATCGATCGGGTCGATCACCCAGACATGGGCGGCGTCTGTGCGGTCGGGGCCGAATTCCTCGCCCAGGATGCCGTGGCCGGGGCGCGGCGCAAGGGGTCAGTCGGCCTCGGCCAGCAGCGCGCGCAGGTCCAGCCGGGCATTGCCCATGGCCAGATTGCCGGCGCTGTCGCGGGGCCATTCGGCTTGGGGCCGGTCGCGGTAGAACTCGACCCCGTTGCCGTCGGGGTCGCGCAGATAGATGGCCTCGGACACGCCGTGGTCGGCCGCGCCGTCCAGCGGGATGCCCGCCTGCAGCACGCGCGCCAGCGCCTGGGCCAGCGACCGGCGGTCGGGAAACAGGATCGCGGTGTGGTAAAGCCCGGTGTGCCCGGGCGGGGGCGGGCTGCCGCCCAGGCTTTCCCGGGTGTTCAGCCCCAGATGGTGGTGATAGCCCCCCGCCGACAGAAAGGCCGCCTGCGCCCCGTAGCGCTGGGTGACCTGGAACCCCAGCACCCCGGAATAGAAGGCGATGGCGCGGTCGAGATCGGCGACCTTCAGATGGACATGGCCGATCCTTGTGGCGGCGGGCAGCGTCATGGAGGGCCTTTTGGGCTAGGGCTGGACGGGGCAAGCCTGGACCGTGCGGCCGCCCCGCGACAGGCCCGCCCGCGCAGGGGGCCTGTGCATCGGGTCGCGCCGGGAAAAGGCCCCCGGATCCGCGCGCGGATCCGGGGGTGGCCCTGGCAGGGCGGCACGGGCCGGGGAGGACCGCACCGCGGATGGGGAAGGGGACAGGGTCCGCCGCGGGCCGGGGCACAGGCCCCGCAGGAAGGCTGACATGATTCGGAATCGGTTCCGTGACGGTGCGGCGACAGGGCGAGGGGTGGCTCGGGCGGGGCGGCACACGCGGGCGTGAGCAGCTGTGACTTGCCGCCCGCGCCCGGGGGTGCGTCCCCGGTCGCCAGAGGCAGAACCGGAACCCGATGAGGGGCAGGACATGGCAGGCATCACACGGCGGGGGCTTGTCGGCGCGGGGCTGGCGCTGGCCCTGCCCGGGATGGCGGGCGCGCAGGTGCGGGCCAATATCTCGGACTTTCGGACGGCGGACTGGCGCGACCATTTCGACAGTCTGGGCTTGGGTGTGATCGTCGCGGACACGCGCGCGCGGGTGGTCCACTTCTGGTCGGGCGACGGGGCGGAGTATCGGCTGTATCCCAGTTCGGTTCCGATCAGCGAGGAGCTGACGCGGCTGGGCCATACCGAAGTGGTGCGCAAGGTCGAGGGCCCGACCTGGACCCCCACCCCCAGCATGCGCGAACGCGATCCCAGCCTGCCCGCCGGGGTGCCTGCGGGGCCGACCAATCCGCTGGGCATGCATGCGCTGTATCTGTCGTGGCAATACTACCGGATCCACGGCACGCATGACACGCGCAAGATCGGGCGGCCGTCGTCGGACGGCTGCATCGGGCTTTACAACGAACATATCGCCGATCTGTTCGCCCGCGTGGCGGTGGGCACGCGGGTGCGGCTGATCTGAGGCGGCGGCGCCGGGCGGCAGGGGCGGGGGCGCTGCCCCCGCACCCCCGGGGTATTTGGGTCAAGAGGAAGGGGAAGGCGTCAGGCGGCCAGCCGACGCAGCAGGCGCAGCCCCGCGCCTTGCAGCAGCGAGGCGGCGAGGCCCGCCAGCGACAGGGCCAGGCCCGCCACCGCCGCCAGCGTGCCCGCGGCCAGGTTCGACCAGCGCAGCGTGGCGCGCATCAGGCGGGCCTTGCCCAGAAGCTCGGCCCGGGCGGTGATGCGGGGGCCCAGCGCCTCGGCCGCGCGGGAAAGGCGGCGGGCGTCCCCGGCGTCGTCGATCAGGGGCATCAGATGCAGCGCGCGGGCGGGGCCTGTGGCGGTCTGGATCCGGCCCAGGTCGGTGGTCAGCGCGGTCAGCGGGGCCAGCGCCCCGGGGCGCAGGGCGCGGGCCAGGTCGTCGGCCGAGCGCGCGGCGGGCAGGGCCGCCCAGTCGACCCCGGTGCGGGCAGCCTGGGCCGCGCGGGCGGCAAGGCGGGGCGAGATCAGGTCCATCGCGCGTGCGACCCGGGCCAGGCCCGCGCCCGCCTTGACCGCGGCCGCGCTGCCGCCGGTGGCCAGCACCAGCGCGCTGGCCGACAGGCCCGCCACCGACAGCGCCAGATCGACCCGGTCGACCGGCGTGCCGGCCGCCGCCGCGCCGGCCGCGCGGGCAAGGCCCAGCACGTCGCCCACCGGCGTCAGCGCCACGGGCAGCTGGCAGGCGGCCACCTGCGCCAGCGTGCAGGTCGCCGCATCCCAGGCGCAGAGCGCGCAATCGGCCGCGCGCGCCAGCGGGGCGAAGTCAGCCGCGCGCGCTGCGGCCAGGTCTGCGGCCAGATCGGGCGGCAGCGACAGGCCGCGTTCGGCGGCCAGGTCCGTCAGCGCGTCGATCACCAGCCAGTCGCGCGGAGCCTCGGCCAGTCGCGCGGCGAGCCGTTCGGCCAGGGCCTGCGGCGTGGCCCGGGCCGCCAGCATCCGGTCGGTGGCGGCGCGGATCTGGGCGGCGGTGGCCTCGACCAGCGGGGCGGCCAGCGGGTCCTGCGCGATGCGCTGGGCGGCCAGCAGGGCGCCTGCCAGCGACAGCGCGGCCGCCAGCGCCAGCCCCGCCCGCGCCAGCCGCCGCAGCGCCCGCCGCACGGGCCGTCAGCCCCGGCGCGACCGGATCATGCCCACGATGTCGTAGACCTGATCGAGGATCGGGCGCGCGATCGCCTCGGCCCGGGCCGCACCTTCGCCCAGGATGCGGTCGATTTCGGCCGGATCCTGCATCAGGCGGTTCATCTCGGCCGTGATGGGGGCGAGTTTCGCCACCGCCAGATCGGCCAGCGCCGGCTTGAAGGTGCCGAACTGCGCGCCGGCGAAATCGGCCACCACCTGTTCGGGGGTGTGGCCGGCGAGCGCGGCATAGATGTTGACCAGGTTGCGCGCCTCGGGCCGGTCCTTCAGCCCGGCCAGGCTGTCGGGCAGCGGATCTGGGTCGGTGCGGGCCTTGCGGATCTTGGCCGCGATCGTGTCGGCATCGTCGGTCAGGTTGATCCGGCTCTGGTCGCTGGGGTCGGATTTCGACATCTTCTTCGACCCGTCGCGCAGGCTCATCACGCGGGTCGCGGCGCCCTCGATCACCGGTTCGGTCAGCGGGAAGAAGGTCACGCCGTAGTCGTTGTTGAACTTGATCGCGATGTCGCGGGTCAGCTCCAGGTGCTGTTTCTGATCCTCGCCCACCGGGACATGGGTCGCCTTGTAGGCCAGGATGTCGGCCGCCATCAGCGCGGGATAGGCGAACAGGCCCAGCGAGGCGGCCTCGGCGTTCTTGCCGGCCTTGTCTTTCCACTGGGTCATCCGGCCCATCCAGCCCATGCGCGCCACGCAGTTGAAGATCCAGCCCAGCTCGACATGGGCGGTCACCTGGCTCTGGTTGAACAGGATCGACCGGGCGGGGTCGATGCCCGCGGCCAGGAAGGCGGCGGCGGCCTCGCGCGTCTGCTGGCGCAGTTTCACCGGGTCCTGCCAGACGGTGATGGCATGCATGTCGACCAGGCAGTAGATCGTCTCGATCCCCTCGTCCTGCTTTTCGACGAAGCGCTTGAGCGCCCCCAGATAATTGCCCAGCGTCAGCCCGCCCGAGGGCTGGATGCCCGAGAAGATGCGGGTCGGGAAGGGCTGCGGCGTCTGGACCGGCGCGGTCATGGTCTGCTCCGTCTGGAAAAAGCTGCGATCCGGGCTTATCGCTGGCGGGCAGGGGCGTCAACTTGGCCGCCCGGGAAGGAAAGCCCATGTCCAGCGATCTGAACGCCTCGCCCGTCAATCCGCTGCCGCCGGTCGTCTGGGCGCTGGCGCTGCCCATGATCGCGATGGAGGTGGTGGTGCAGGCTGGCGCCTCGGGTCTGGTGGGGGGGCCTGCGGCGGTGGGCTGGCGGCTGGATGCGGTGCAGATGTTCGCCCTGGCGCCCGAGATGCTGCGCGAGATGTGGCGGCTGGGCGAATGGCCGGCGGCGCTGGTGATGCGGCTGTTCACCTATCCCTTTGTCCATGCGACGTTCACCCATGCCCTGTTCGTCATCGTGATCCTGCTGGCGCTGGGCAAGATGGTGGCCGAGGTGTTCCGCTGGTGGGCGGTGCTGGTGGTGTTCTTTGGCGCGGGGCTGGGGGCGGCGGCGGTCGTGGCGCTGATCCCGGGCTATGGCATTCCGATGGTGGGGGGCTATCCGCCGGTCTACGGGCTGATCGGGGCCTTTACCTTTCTGCTGTGGGTGCGGCTGGCCGGGTCGGGCGGGCGGCAGTATCGGGCGTTTTCGCTGATCGGGATGCTGCTGGTGATCCAGCTGGTGTTCGGGCTGCTGTTCGGCGGCGGCCTGGGCTGGGTGCCCGATCTGGCGGGCTTCGCCTGGGGCTTCGGGCTGTCGTTCCTGGTTGCGCCGGGGGGCTGGGGCGCGGTGATGGCGCGGCTGCGGCGCCGCTAACGCCGCGGCCGGCGCAGCGCGGCGCGGAAGTCGGCCGCGCGAAAGGCCCTCAGGGCGACACCGGCAGCGAAATAGACCGCGCCACCCAGCGCGATCAGACCCGCCAGCGCGGCATAGCGCAGCCCGCCTGTCGCCAGCGCGGGCGCCAGCGCCCAGGCCGCCCCCCACAGCGCCGCGCCCATGAGGGCCGAGGCCGCCAGGATCCGCGGCGCCCGCGCGGCCAGCCGCGCATCGGGCCGGGCGGTCGCGCCATAGCCGCGCGATCCGCGCCAGAGTAGCGCGATCATCGCCCAGGCCGCGACGGATGTGGCCACCGCCGCCGCCATGTAGCCGATCACGGGCGCCAGGCCAAAGGCCAGCCCCGCATTCACCGCCATGGCGACCAGCGCATAGCGGAAGGGGCGGCGCGTATCCTCACGCGCGAAGAACAGGGGTTGCAGCACCTTCTGCAGCACAAACGCCGGCAGCCCCGCGCCGTAGACGGCGACCGCCAGCGCGGTGGCCGCGGTGTCGGCGGGGGTGAAGCGGCCGCGCTCGAACAGCACGGCCACCAGCGGGCCGGGAATGACGATCAGCGCCACCGCCGCCGGCACCGTCAGCGCCAGCGCGAATTCGCCCGCCCGCGACAGGCTGGCCTGGCCGCCCGCGGCATCGCCCTCGGCCAGGCGGCGCGACAGGTCGGGCAGCAGCACCACGCCCACGGCAATCGCCACCACGCCCAGCGGCAGCTGATACAGCCTGTCGGCATTGTAGAGCCAGGCCACCGCGCCATCGGTGAAACTGGCCACCTGGCGGCCCACCAGCAGGTTGATCTGCACCACGCCGCCGGCCAGCATGGCGGGCGCGGCCACCACGGCCAGGCGCCGCATCTCGGGCGTCAGCCGGGGCAGGGCGGGGATCAGCGGGAATCCCGCCCGGCGCGCGGCAAACCAGACCAGCGCCAGCTGCGCCATCCCCGCCACCGGCACCGCCCAGACCAGCGCCCGCCCGCGGTCCCAGCCCGCCAGGTCCGAGGCGACCAGCGCCGCGATGAACACGACGTTCAGCAGGACCGGCGCCGCCGCCGCCGCCGCAAACCGCCCCGCCGCGTTCAGCACGCCCGAGGCCAGCGCCGCCAGCGAGATGAACAGGATATAGGGGAACGCCACGCGGCCATAGTCGACCGCCAGCCCCAGCCGTTCGTCGCCGGCAAAGCCCGAGGCCATGGCCAGCACCAGCCAGGGCATCCCCAGATGCGCCAGCACCATCAGCCCCAGCAGCACCGTGCCCAGCCCCGCCATGGCCTGGCGGGCAAAGCCCAGCGCATCCTGACCCGACTGCAGGCGGCGGGCGAACATCGGCACGAAGGCTGTGTTGAACGCGCCCTCGGCAAAGAAGCGGCGGAACATGTTGGGCAGGGCAAAGGCCACGATGAAGGCCTGCGCCGCAGGCCCCGTGCCCAGCGCCGCCGCGATCCAGGCATCGCGGACAAAGCCCAGGATGCGGCTGGCCATCGTCCAGCCGCCAACGGTCAGAAAGCCGCGCACCAGGCGGATCGGTTTCATCGCGTCACGTCCGTGCCCGGGCGGCGCCCTCGGCGATGGCCTGGCGCAGCTTCCGCTCCAGCGCCTCCTGCCGGGCCTTGCCGTGCAGCTTCAGCCCGAACATGTCCTTGACATAGAAGGTGTCGACCACCTGCGCGCCATAGGTCGCGATCACTGCGCTGGCGATGTAGATGTTGTTGGCCGCCAGCGTCCGCGTCAGGTCATAGAGCAGCCCGGGCCGGTCGCGGGTGTCGACCTCGATCAGGGTATAGATGTCGGACCCCTCGTTGTCGAAGCTGATCGCGGTGGGAAAGCGGAACTCGCGTTCGCGCTTCTTCACCTTGTCGCGGTCGGCCAGCGCCTCGCGTGCCACGACCTCGCCCTTCAGCGTCTTGTCGATCATCTGGCGCAGGCGCGGCAGGCGGGCGGCCTCATACGGGTGGCCGTCGGCGTCCTGGACCCAGAAGACGGCCGTGGCAAAGCCGTCCTTGGACGTATAGGTGCGCGCGTCGACCACGTTCGCCCCCACCAGCGCCAGCGCCCCCGCAAGGCGCGAGAAGATGCCGGGGTGGTCGGCCAGCGCGAAACAGGCGCGCGTCGCGTCGCGGTCGGGGTCGGGGTGCAGGTCGATGCGGATTTCGTCATCGGGCAGGCCGCGCAGCAGCCGGGCAAAGACGGCCTGGGTGTCGGTGGGCAGCCCCTGCCAGTAGGGCGGATAGTGGCGCGCCAGTTCCGCCTCGAGCGCGGGGGCGGGCCAGTCGGCCAGCGTGGCGCGCAGCGCGGCCCTGGCTTCATCCTCGCGCTTGTCGCGGTTGACGGATTCGAGGCCGCCCTCCAGCGCCTCGGCCGTGGCGCGGTGCAGCCGACGCAGCAGCACGGCCTTCCAGTTGTTCCAGGTGGTGGGGCCCACGCCGCGGATGTCGCAGACCGTCAGCACGGTCAGCAGGTCCAGCCGCCTCTTCGTCTTGACCGCCTTGGCAAAGTCGCGGACCGTGCGCGGGTCGGACAGGTCGCGCTTCTGCGCCATGTCGGACATCAGCAGGTGATGGCGCACCAGCCATTCCGCCGTCTCGGATTCCTCGGCCGTCAGCCCCAGCCGGGGCGCCACGCGGCGCGCGATCTGGGCGCCCAGGATCGCGTGATCCTCGGGCCGGCCCTTGCCGATGTCGTGCAGGAACAGCGCGACATACAGGATGCGGCGGTTCACGCCCCCCTGCAGGATCGAGGAGGACAGCGGCAGTTCCTCGACCAGCTCGCCCCGCTCGATCTGCGACAGGGTCGAGATGCACTGGATGATGTGTTCGTCGACCGTGTAGTGATGATACATGTTGAACTGCATCATCGCGACGATGGGTTCGAATTCCGGGATCAGCGCGGCCAGCACGCCCAGTTCGTTCATCCGCCGCAGCGCGCGTTCGGGATTGCCGTGTTCCAGCAGCAGGTCCAGGAACAGCTGGCCCGCCTCGGGGTTCTGGCGCATCTCGTCGTCGATCAGCCGCAGGTTCGCCGCCACCAGCCGCATCGCATTGGGATGCAGCAGATAGCCGGTGCGCAGCGCTTCCTGGAACAGGCGCAGCAGGTTCAGCTTGTCCGACAGGAACAGCGTCTCGTCCGCCACGTCCAGCCGGCCATGCACCAGCCGGTAGCCCGGCCGCAGCTTGCGGGTGCGGCGGAACAGGCCGACCAGGCTGGGCGCCTCGGGCTTGGCGTGGATCGCCTCGAGCTGGGTCAGGAAGATGCGCGTCAGGTCGCCCACCTGGGTGGCCTGGCGGAAGTAGTCCTGCATGAACACCTCGACCGCGCGGCGCCCGCCGGTATCGGCATAGCCCATGCGCGCGGCCACCTCGACCTGCAGGTCGAAGGTCAGCTGTTCGGTGGCGCGGCCCGCGATCAGGTGCAGATGGCAGCGCACGGCCCACAGGAAATCCTCGGCCCGGGCAAAGGTGTCGTATTCCTTGCGCGTGAAAAGGCCGGCGGCGACCAGGCCCTCGGGGCTGGTGACGCGGTTCAGATACTTGCCGATCCAGTAGAGCGTCTGAAGGTCGCGCAGGCCGCCCTTGCCCTCCTTCACATTGGGTTCCAGCATGTAGCGCTGGCCGCCCTGACGCTTGTGCCGGTCGGCGCGTTCCTTCAGCTTGGCCTCGATGAATTCGGGGCCGGTGCCGCGGAACAGGTCGGACCACAGCCGGTCGCCCAGGTCCGCCGCGGCGACAGGATCGCCCGACAGCAGCCGGTGTTCCAGCAGCGCCGTGCGGATCGTGATGTCCTCGCGCCCCAGGCGCAGGCAGTCGCGCACGGTGCGGCTGGAATGGCCGACCTTCAGCTTCAGATCCCACAGGATGTAGAGCATCGATTCGATGACGCTTTCCGCCCAGGGGGTCAGTTTCCACGGCGTCAGGAACAGCAGGTCCACATCGGAATGGGGCGCCATCTCGGCCCGGCCATAGCCGCCCACGGCCAGCACGGCCAGGCGTTCGGCCTCGGTCGGGGTGGGCAGCGGGTGCTGGTGGCGGGCGATGTCCAGCGCCACGGTGACCAGCACGTCGGTCAGGTCGGACTGCGCATGCACATAGGGGCGCGCGATGCGGGGGGCTGCGGCAAAGGCCGCGGCCAGGTCGGCCGACCGCGCGGCGCGATAGCGCGCCAGGTGCTGCACGGCCACGCTGCGCAGGGCGCGGGGTTCGGTGCCGGGGCCGGCCTCGGCCAGGATCGCGTCGACCAGGGCCCCGGCTTCGTGTGCCCGGGCAGGCGGGGCGGCGGGGGCGGCCGCGGCGGCAAGCGTGCGCGTCAAGTCAGGACCCGAAGCCGCCGAAGCTGCGCGGCGCAGGGTCGATGACCACCACCTGCCGGTCGCGGATCTGCGCCACGGCCAGGCCGCGTTCGTTGGTGCCGTCGCCGCGCAGCCGGAAGATTCCGCCGGTGCCGACAAAGCCCGCGCCCTGGGTCAGCGCGGCGGCGGTCAGCGCATCGCCCCGGCCCTGGCGGACCAGCGCGCCGATGGCGGCGATCCCGTCATAGGCCAGGCCCGCGATGGGCGGCGGCGTCTCGCCATAGGCGGCGGAATAGCGCGACTGGAACTGGCCATAGAGCGCAGGGTCCGGCAGGGCGAACCAGCCGCCCTGGACGCCCGGCAGCTCGACCGTGGCGGCCGGGATGTCCCAGCGCGTCAGGCCGATGAACTGCTGCACCGCAGGGTCGACCCCGTTGTCGCGCAGCAGCTGCGTGACCAGCGGCAGCGCGCCGGCGGAATCGGCGGTCAGGAACAGCGCGTCGACCGTGCCGCTGCGGGCCGCGGCCGCGATCGAGGGGACCGCGTTCACGATCCCGTTCTGCGAGAATTCGTAGCCGGCCACGCTGACCAGCTGCCCGCCCGCGCCGGTCACGCCGTCGCGGATCGCGGCCAGCCCGATCTCGCCCGCGGGGGTGCGGTCGTGCACCGCCAGGAACCGGGTCTTGCCCTGGCGGACGGCGAATTGTGCCAGACGGTCGGCGGTGTTCGAAAAGGTCGGGCCCAGGACAAAGACATTGCCCCCGGCAATGTCGGCGTTGTTCGAGAATGACAGGACGTTGATGCCCCGGGGCGCGACGGCCAGGCCCACGGCATTGGCCTCCTGGGCGAAAACGGGGCCCAGGATGATCCGGGCGCCTTCGTTCACCGCGCGGGTGGCCGCGGCCGCGGCCTGGGCCGGCTGGCCCGCGGTGGGGTAGATGCGCAGGTCGATCCGGTTGCCGCCCAGGTCCGCCACCGCCAGCCGCGCCGCGTTTTCCAGGCTGCGCGCCAGGAAGTCGTCGCTGGCCGCGCCCGACCCCGCGGGCACCAGCAGCGCGACCGGCACCGCGCGCGAGGTGTCGATCCGCGGCCCGCCCGTGGCCAACGGTTCGCAGGCGGCCAGCCCCGCCGCCGCCGCCGCCGCAAGGCCCAGCCGCATCAGGCCCTTGCGGGCGCGCATCAACATCGACACCATGGGACGCTCCCTGCTACCCTTCAACCGAGGTCGGGCGGAGCCTAAAGGCAACTCCCCCCCAAGTAAACGTGCGAGGCCGAGGATCACGGTGGAACCTGCCCTTCGCAAGCCGATCCCGGCCCCGCTGGCGCCGGGGCTCTATCTGGTGGCCACGCCGATCGGGGCTGCGCGCGACATCACGCTGCGGGCGCTGGACACGCTGGCCGCGGCCGATGTTCTGGCGGCCGAGGATACGCGCACCCTGCGCCACCTGATGGAGATCCACGGCATCGCGCTGGGCGACCGGCCGCTGGTGGCCTATCACGACCACAACGGCGCGCAGATCCGCCCGCGGCTCTTGCGCGACCTGGCCCAGGGCCGCAGCATCGCCTATGCGTCCGAGGCGGGAACGCCGCTGGTGGCCGACCCCGGCTATCAGCTGGCGCGCGCCGCCATCGCCGAGGGCCATCCCGTGCACGCGGTGCCCGGCGCCTCGGCCGTGCTGGCCGCGCTGACCGTGGCGGGCCTGCCCACCGACCGGTTCCTGTTCGCAGGCTTCCTGCCGCCGCAGACGGCCGCCCGCCGCAAGGCGCTGGAGGATCTGTCCGCCGTGCCCGCGACGCTGGTGTTCTATGAATCGCCCAGACGCGTTGGGGAAACATTAGGGGATATGGTGTCAATCTTGGGCAGTTTGCGGGGGGCTGCTGTATGCCGGGAACTGACCAAGCGATTCGAGGAAACGCGCCGGGGCACGCTGGCGGACCTGGCGGACCATTTTGCGACCCAGGATCCGCGGGGCGAGGTGGTGATCCTGGTCGACAGGGCGGGGCCGGCCGTGGCCGATCCTGCGGCGGTGACGGCGGCGCTGCAGGCGGCGCTGGGCCGGCTGCGGGTGCGCGAGGCCTCGGTCGAGGTGGCGGATCGCTTCGGCCTGCCGCGGCGGGCGGTCTATCAGCAGGCGCTGACGCTGGTCGACCGGACCGACGACTGAGGGGGCAGATCGCGCATCTTCGTGGGCTGGCCGCCGAAGAGGCGGTTGTGCGGCACTATCAGAGCCAGGGCCATTCCATCGCCGCCCGCCGCTGGCGCAGTGCGGCGGGTGAAATCGACATCGTGGCGCGGCAGGGCGACCGGGTGGTCTTTGTCGAGGTGAAGGCCGGGCGCACGATGGACGCGGCTGCGCAGCAGCTGACCGGGCGGCAGGCGGCGCGCATCGCGGCCTCGGCCGAGATCTGGCTGGGCGATCTGCCCTTCGGCTCCTGGGCCGAGGCACAGGTCGATCTGGCGCTGGTCGACGGGACGGGGCGGATCGAGGTGATCGAGAACGTTCTGGCCGCCTGAGGGGGCGTTGCATCCCCGCCGGACCTGGGCCACACAGGGGCGCCAGCCACGGAGGACGCCATGCACCTGAAGGTCGCCCTGCAGATGGACCCGATCGGGTCGGTCAACATCGACGCCGACAGCACCTTTCGCATCGGGATCGAGGCGCAGGCGCGGGGGCATGAGCTGTTCTACTACACGCCCGACCGGCTGGCCTTTGTCGAGGGGCGCGTGATGGCACACGGGCACTGGATCGCGCTGCGGCGCGAGCGGGGCAACCATGTGACCTATCTGCGCGAGGATGAGGTCGATCTGGCGCAGATGGACGTGGTCTGGCTGCGGCAGGACCCGCCCTTCGACATGGCCTACATCACCAGCACCCATCTGCTGGAGCTGATCCATCCCGCCACGCTGGTGGTCAACGACCCCTTCTGGGTGCGCAACAGCCCGGAAAAGCTGCTGGTCTTGCGTTTTCCCGACCTGACGCCGTCCACCGCCATCGCCCGCGACCTGGCCACGATCCGCGAGTTCAAGGCGCGGCACGGCGACATCATCCTGAAGCCGCTCTACGGCAACGGGGGGGCGGGGGTGTTCCGGCTGGATCCGAACGACCGCAACCTGGCCAGCCTGCACGAGCTGTTCACCGGCATGAGCCGGGAACCCCTGATCGTGCAGAAGTTCCTGCCGGCGGTGGCGCGGGGCGACAAGCGGGTGATCCTGGTCGACGGCGAACCCGTGGGCGCGATCAACCGCGTCCCGCAGGCGGGCGAGACGCGGTCGAACATGCATGCGGGCGGCCGGCCCGAACCCACCGACCTGACCCCGCGCGACCGCGAGATCTGTGCCGCGATCGGCCCCGTCCTGCGCGAGAAGGGGCTGATCTTCGTCGGCATCGACGTGATCGGCGACTGGCTGACCGAGATCAACGTGACCTCGCCCACCGGGATCCAGGAGCTGGAGCGCTTTACCGGCATCAACGCCGCGGAGCGCATCTGGCAGGTGATCGAGGCGCGGCGGGCGGCCGCGGCCTAGGGGCCGGGGCGGCGCCTTGGCCAGCCTGCGGCTGCGGCTGCTGAACGCGCTGCTGCGCGGGCTGGTCCGGCCGCGGCTGGCGCGGATGACCGACCCGCTGGTCGCCCGGCGCGAGATCGAGGTCCTGGCGCGGCTGCTCCTGCGCCTGCCACGCGGGGTGCGGGCGGGGCG
>JACXUX010000311.1 GCA_014763725.1 Rhodobacterales bacterium | reverse complement strand
GGCGGGGGCTGCGGGTTCGACCACGGGGGCGTCCGCGTCCGCATCGGCACCGGCCTTGCGGGCCGTGGCCTTGCGCGCCGCGGGGGCCTTTGCGGCGGTGGTCTTGCTTCCCGCCGTCTTGCGGGCGGGTTTGGCGTCCGCCGCGGTTCCGGCCGCCGCCGCCGCGGGCTTGCGCGCCGCCGTCTTGCGGGCGGGTTTGGCCTTGCCGGCCTTTTCGGCGATCAGCGCCAGCGCCTCATCCAGGGTCAGCGCCTCGGGCGCGGTGTCCCTGGGGATCGTGGCATTGACCTTGCCCCATTTCACATAGGGGCCGTAGCGGCCCGGCATCACCTGGATCGGCCCGCCCTCGGGATGTTCGCCCAGGTCGCGCAGGGGCTGGGCCGCCGCCGTGGCGCCGCGGCCGCGGCTGGCCTTCTGCGCCAGCAACTCGACCGCGCGGTTCATGCCGATGGTGAAGACCTCTTCGATCTCGGGCAGGTTGGCATAGACCGGCCCGTGCTTGACGTAGGGGCCGAAGCGGCCGATCCCGGCCTCGACCGGGATGCCGTCCTCGGGGTGGGGGCCCACGACGCGCGGCAGGTCCAGCAGCATCAGCGCGCGGTCCAGCGTCAGCGTCTCGGGCGACCAGCCCTTGGGCAGGCTGGCGCGCGCCGGTTTCGGGGTTTCGGCAGTCGTCTCGCCCTTCTGGACATAGGGGCCGAAGCGGCCCGACCGCAGGCTGACGGGCTGGCCGTCGGGCGCCTGGCCCAGCACCTTGCCGTCGGGGCCCATCGCGGCGCCCTCATCCCCGCCGGCCACGCTGATCGGGCGGGTATAGCGGCATTCGGGATAGTTGCCGCAGCCGATGAAGGCCCCGCCCGACCGCGCCGTCTTCAGATGCAGCCGGCCGTTGCCGCAGACCGGGCAGGCGCGCGGATCGCCCCCGTCCGCCCGCGGCGGGTAAAGGTGGGGCGCGAGGAAGTCGTCGATCTTGTCCAGCACCTCGCCGATGCGCAGATCGGCCGTTTCCGCCACCGCGGCCGAGAAGTCGCGCCAGAACCGCGCCAGCACATCCCTGTAGTCGCGGCTGCCGGCCGACACGTCGTCGAGCTGGCTTTCCAGATCCGCGGTGAAGTCGTATTCGACATAGCGGCGGAAGAAGTTGGTCAGGAAGGCCGTGACCAGGCGGCCCTTGTCCTCGGGGATCAGGCGGTTCTTGTCCTTGCGGACATATTCGCGGTCCTGGATCGTGCCGATGATGCTGGCATAGGTCGACGGCCGGCCGATCCCCAGTTCCTCCATCCGCTTGACCAGCGTCGCCTCGGTATAGCGGGGCGGGGGCTGGGTGAAGTGCTGTTCCGGCGTCACCTGCCGGGTGGCCAGCGCATCGCCCCGGTGGATCGCGGGCAGGCGGCCGTCATCCTCGCCCTCGTCATCGCGCGATTCGTCGTAGACCTTGAGAAAGCCGTCGAACAGCACCACCTGGCCCGTGGCGCGCAGGCCGACCTGGGCGTCGGGGCTGAGCACCTCGACCGTCGTGCGTTCCAGCCGGGCGGCCGCCATCTGGCAGGCGATCGACCGTTTCCAGATCAGGTCGTAGAGCCGCCGCTGGTCGGGGTCGGTCAGCGTCAGCCGCTCGGGCGAGGCCGCCATGTCCGTCGGCCGGATGCATTCGTGCGCCTCTTGCGCGTTCTTGGCCTTGTTCTTGTACATCCGCGGGCTGTCGGGGACATAGGCCTTGCCGAAGCGGCGCTCGATCTCGGCGCGGGCGGCCATCACCGCCTCGGGCGCCATGTCGATGCCGTCGGTCCGCATGTAGGTGATGTGGCCGGCCTCATACAGGCGTTGCGCCGCGCTCATCGTCTGCTTGGCGCCCAGGCCGAACTTGCGGCTGGCCTCCTGCTGCAGGGTCGAGGTCATGAAGGGCGGCCAGGGGTTGCGGCTGGCGGGTTTCGCCTCGACCGACTGGACGGCGAAGGTCCGGTTGCGGATGGCGGCGACGGCCAGGCCCGCGTCCTCGGCCGTGGCCAAGTCGAACTTGTCCAGTTTCGCGCCGCCCAGCGTGACCAGCCGGGCGTCAAAGCTCTGGCCGCGCGGGGTTTCGAAACTGGCGCCGACGGTCCAGTATTCGCGGGCGCGAAAGGCCTCGATCTCCATCTCGCGCTCGACGATCAGGCGCAGGCAGACCGACTGCACCCGGCCGGCCGACCGCGCGCCGGGCAGCTTGCGCCACAGCACCGGCGACAGGGTGAAGCCCACCAGATAGTCCAGCGCGCGGCGAGCCAGATAGGCCTCGACCAGCGCCTGGTCGACCTGGCGCGGTTCCTGCATCGCGCGGGTCACCGCATCACGAGTGATCGCGTTGAAGGTGACGCGGGCGACCTTCTTGCCCTTCTTCAGGCTGGGGGCCAGGGCCTCCTGCAGGTGCCAGCTGATCGCCTCGCCCTCGCGGTCGGGGTCGGTGGCCAGGATCAGCGTGTCGTCGGTCTTCAGCGCCTCGGCGATGGCGCGGACGTGCTTCTTCGATTCGGGGGCGACTTCCCAGGTCATGGCGAATTCGTGGTCCGGATCGACCGACCCGTCCTTGGCCGGCAGGTCGCGGACATGCCCGTAGGAGGCGAGCACGGTGTAGTCGTCGCCCAGATACTTGTTGATTGTCTTGGCCTTGGCAGGCGACTCGACGACGACGACGGGCATGGGATCCTCGGGGGGCAGACGGCCTTCAGGGGCTGGGCACCATGTGAGCGGCGCCGCCGACTTGTCAACCGGTCGTGCAGCGCGCAGCCGCGGTGCCGCAGCCCGCGTCCCGCCCCCGCATTCCCACGGGCTCGGGATGCCGCCCGGCGCCGCCGTTGCAAGGGGCCGGGTGGTCGCGGGTGCCCGCTTCCGCGGCCCGGTGTCCGGCGGCGGCGCCCGCGGCCGCAAGGTTGCAGGCCCGGCAGCCCTCCCGCTGCGGTGGCACGGCCAGGACCGCGCCTTGCCTGCCTGCCGTCCGGGTCGTGCCGCGTTCGGCTGCGGCGCCGCGGGTGCGGGCCAGCAGAGAAGACCCCCGCGACCGCCCGCCGCGGTGATGGCAGCGGCGGGGCCGCGCGCCGCCCGGTTGCGCCGCCTGCGGCGGACGGGGGCGCGCGGCGCCGGTGCCGGGTATGCGGCCGTGGGCGGCGGCGCGGGTCAGACCACCCGCGCGATCATCCCGCCCGGCTGGCGTTCGATCGCCCCGTCCAGTTCGAGCATCACCAGTTCGGGGGCCACGCGCGCGGCCGGCAGGGCCAGATCGCGGATCAGCTGATCCTCGGCCAAGGGGCTGGGGCCCAGCCGGTCCAGGATGCGGCGGTGCAGGGCGGCGGTTTCCCCCAGCGCGCGGGC
>JACXUX010000310.1 GCA_014763725.1 Rhodobacterales bacterium | reverse complement strand
GCGCGGGCGCTGATCGAGCGGGCGCGGGCGCAGGTCGCGGCGGCGCTGGGGGCCGGGGGGGCGGATGTCGTCTTTGTCTCGGGCGCGACCGAGGCGGCGGCGCTGGCCTGTGCGGGGCGCGGGCTGCGGGCGGCCGGGATCGAGCATGAGGCGGTGCTGGCCTGGTGTGTCGAGGACCTGGCCGTGGATGCCGCGGGCCGGGTGCGGGTGGACGAGCCCGGCCGCAGTGTGTTGCAGATCGCCAATTCCGAGACCGGGATCCTCCAGGACCTGCCCGCGGGCCTGGCGGTGTCGGATCTGACGCAGGGGTTCGGCAAGCTGCCCATCGCCTTTGACTGGCTGGGCTGCGACATCGGGCTGGTCAGCGCGCACAAGCTGGGCGGGCCCAAGGGTGTGGGGGCGCTGGTGATCCGCCGCGGGCTGGATCTGGCGGCGCAGCTGCGCGGCGGCGGGCAGGAGATGGGCCGCCGCGCGGGCACGGAAAACGTGATCGGCATCGCAGGCTTTGGCGCCGCGGCCGAGGCGGCGGCGCGCGACCTGGCCCAGGGGGTCTGGGAGGGGGTTGCCGAGATTAGAAATATTCTAGATCAAGGATTGTCGGCCGCGGAAAGCGGGACTATTTTGGTCGGGAAAGCGGGGCCGCGCCTGCCGAACACCACCTGTGTGGTCACCCCCGGCTGGCGGGGCGAGACGCAGGTGATGCAGATGGATCTGGCGGGCTTTGCGGTGTCGGCGGGGTCGGCCTGTTCCAGCGGCAAGGTGCGCGCAAGCCGCGTGCTGCGCGCCATGGGGTTCGACGAGGGGGCGGCGGGATCCGCGCTGCGCATCTCGATCGGGCCTGCGACGACGCGGGACGAGGTGCTGCGCTTTGCCGAGGCCTGGCAGAGACAGCTTGGGCGCCACCGGGCGCGGCATGGGTAAGGAAGGACGAGACGGATGGCATCCCTGGACACCACCGAGATGCGCGAAGGCGTCGATCGCGAGACGATCGAGACCGTGCAAGCGATGGCCGGCAAGTACAAGTACGGCTGGGACACCGACATCGAGATGGACTTCGCCCCCAAGGGGCTGAACGAGGACATCGTCCGCCTGATCAGCGAGAAGAACGGCGAGCCCGAGTGGCTGACCGACTGGCGGCTGGCGGCCTATCGCCGCTGGGTGCAGATGGAAGAGCCCCGCTGGGCCATGCTGAACTACCCCGTGATCGACTATCAGGACCAGTATTACTACGCCAAGCCCAAGAGCATGGCGACAAAGCCCAAAAGCCTGGACGAGGTCGACCCCAAGCTGCTGGCCACCTATGAGAAGCTGGGCATCCCGCTGAAGGAGCAGATGCTGCTGGCGGGGGTCGAGGGCGCCGAGGCGCCGCGCAAGGTGGCGGTGGACGCGGTCTTTGATTCGGTCAGCGTGGGCACCACCTTTCAGGACGAACTGAAGAAGGCCGGGGTCATCTTCTGTTCGATCTCCGAGGCGGTGCGCGACTATCCCGATCTGGTGCGCAGGTATCTGGGCAGCGTCGTGCCGCCCACCGACAACTTCTTTGCCACGCTGAACAGCGCGGTCTTTTCCGACGGCAGCTTCGTCTACATCCCCGAAGGCGTGCGCTGCCCGATGGAGCTGTCGACCTATTTCCGCATCAATGCCGAAAACACCGGCCAGTTCGAACGCACGCTGATCGTGGCGGACAAGGGCAGCTATGTCAGCTACCTCGAAGGCTGCACCGCGCCCAAGCGCGACACCCATCAGCTTCATGCCGCGGTGGTGGAAATCGTGGTGCTGGACGATGCCGAGGTGAAATACTCGACCGTGCAGAACTGGTATCCGGGCGACGAAGAGGGCCGCGGCGGCATCTACAACTTTGTCACCAAGCGGGCCGACTGCCGCGGCGCGCGGTCCAAGGTGATGTGGACCCAGGTCGAAACCGGCAGCGCGATCACCTGGAAATATCCCAGCTGCATCCTGCGCGGCGACGACAGCCAGGGCGAGTTCTACTCGATCGCCATCGCCAACAATGCCCAGCAGGCCGATACCGGCACCAAGATGGTGCATCTGGGCAAGCGTACGAAATCGCGCATCGTGTCCAAGGGCATCAGCGCGGGGCGGGCGCAGAACACCTATCGCGGCCTGGTCAGCATGCACCCGCGCGCGACCGACAGCCGCAACTACACCCAGTGCGACAGCCTGCTGATCGGCGACAGGTGCGGCGCCCATACCGTGCCCTATATCGAGGTGCGCAACACCAGTTCCCGCGTGGAACATGAGGCGACCACGTCCAAGGTCGACGACGACCAGCTGTTCTATTGCCGCAGCCGCGGCATGGATGAGGAAGAGGCCGTGGCCCTGGTCGTCAACGGCTTCTGCCGCGAGGTGCTGCAGGCGCTGCCCATGGAATTCGCGATGGAGGCGCAGAGCCTGGTCGCGATCAGCCTGGAAGGCAGCGTCGGCTGAGATGCGCGCGCGGCGGGGGACGGGCAGGGGATGACCGCACTGGTGGCCATACGCACCCATCGCTGGGGGCCGGATGCCGCGCGGCTGCACGCGCAGCTGGCGCCGGTGCTGGGCGACCGGCTGGTGACGGCGTTCCACGGCACCCCGCCTGCCGACCTGCCGCTGGCGGCGGTGGCGCTGGATGACGCCTGGCTGTCGGCCAACGGGCTGCGGGGGCCCGCCGACTGGGGCTGGCGCTGCGGGGACTATTTCCTCTACGCGCTGCGCCCGGCCTGTCCGGGGGTCGATCACTACTGGCTGATCGAGCCCGATGTGCTGTTCACGGGCGACCCCGCGGGGTTCTTTGCGGCGACCGAGGCGCTGGCACAGGACGTGCTGGGCGTGCGGGTGGGGCCGATGCGGGCCGATCACCGGTTTTCCCGCGGCCTGCCGGGGATGGCGCATCATCGCGCGATCTTTGCCCTGGTGCGGTTTTCCGGCCGGGCGATCGACCGGCTTTTTGCCCTGCGCCAGGCCTATGCGGCCGGGCCCACCGGCCCGCGGTTCTTTGCCAATAATGACGAGGTGTTCTGCTTCAGCCATGCGCTGGCCGACCCCGATCTGACCGTGGGCAGCCTGGCCGATCTGGTGCCCGACTGGTTCGCCGACGATGCCGTGCAGACCGACCCCGACATCCTGGACGAAACGCTGGCCGGTCGCAGCCGGCCCGGCGTCTTTCACCCCGTGCGGTCGCGCGACAGTTTCCGCGGCGCGCTGGCCGCGCGGCTGGCGGGCAATACCGGGTTCCTGCGCGCCATGGCGCCCTCGCTGGCCCTGCAGAGCGAGGACGACCTGGCCGCCATCGCCCGGGATGTCGCACGCGAAAGCCTGGCCGCCCTGCGCGCCGCCCGCCCCCACCCCCCAGCAT
>JACXUX010000309.1 GCA_014763725.1 Rhodobacterales bacterium | reverse complement strand
GGGGGGCGGGGAACCGGCATGATCCACGAACGGCGCATCTACCGGCTGAAGCCCGGCGCGGGGCCGGCCTATCTGGCGCTGCTGGCCGACCGCGGGCTGCCGCTGGTCACCCGGCATCTGCCGCTGATGGGCTTCTGGCTGGCCGAGACGGGGGGGCTGAACGCCCTGCACCATCTGTGGAGCTATGCCGACTGGGCCGAGCGCGAGGCCGCCCGCGCCGCCCTGGCGCAGGAGGAGGGCTGGACCCGCGGCTTCGTCCCCGAGGCCTTTGCCCCGGTCGAGGCGCAGGAGAACCGCCTGCTGCGGCTGACGCGCGGCTCGCCCGGGTTCGACGCCGCCCTGGCCGCCCGGCGGCGGGCGCATCCGGCGCGCGCGCCTGGCGCGCCGCTGTTCGCCGGCCCCTGCGCGGGGGCGCTGTTCGGTGCCACGGCGCCGGCAGCGATGGCGGAATGCGCGCCGCTGTCGGGGGGGGGCCGCTGACCCTGCTGCCGCGGATGGACGACCCGCTGCCTGCGGCTGCACCCGCCGCGGGGGTGCATGTGGTGCTGCGCCCGCTGGCCTTTTCGCCGCTGTGACGGGGGTCAGCGCAGCTCGGCCAGGGTGGCAGCGATGCCGTCCTCCAGCCGCGTCACGGGATGGGCGCCATAGTCGGCGGGCACCGGATCGCTGGCCAGATCGGCCGGGATGCGCAGGGGCGGGCCCTCGACCGCCAGCTTGGTCACGCCATAGACGGTCATCGGCCGGGGGTGGCGGGCATCCTGGGGGCCGAAGACGCCCGCGGTGGACAGATAGGCCACCGGCACCCCCTGCGCCCGCGCGGCCTGCAGCACGTTCAGGCTGGTCATCACGTTGACCTGCACCGCGCGCACGGGCGGTCCCCTGCGCGGCCAGCGCCCGCGCCACGCGCTGGCCGATGAAGCCCGATCCCCCGACCAGCAGCACCTGTCCCATCGCATCCCCCCTTGCCACAGGATCACCCTTTCATTTGTGGAATGTGTTTCAATACTAAAACAGACTTCCAATCATGCGGAGCCTGTGCCAGTTTCCCCGCGCGGCGACAGCAGGGGGGCGCGGGGATGGACGGCAGCGCGGCAGGCTTTGACGACGAGGTGGACCTGCTGGTGATCGGCGCAGGCGCGGCCGGCATGACGGCCGCGCTGACCGGGGCGATCCACGGGCTGCGCGTGCTGGTCTGCGAAAAGACGGCGCAGGTGGGCGGAACCACTGCCACCTCGGGCGGGACGACCTGGGTGCCCGGCACGGCGCTCAGCAACGCCGCCGGCGTGCCCGACAGCGCCGCGGACGCCGCCGACTTCCTGCGCCATGTGGTGGGCAACCGGGGCGAGGAGGATCTGCGCCGCGCCTTCCTCGCCTCGGGCCCCGAGGCGATCGCCGAGATCACCGCGCAATCCCAGGTCCGCTTTGCCGCCGCCGTGGCGCATCCCGACTATCTGGACGGTCCGGGCGCGGCGATGGGCGGGCGCGCGGGCGGGCGTGGTGCTGGCCACCGGCGGCATCGGCTGGAACGCCGATCTGCGCGCGCGGCTGTTCCCGCCGCAGATCGCGCCCGTGTCGCAGACACCGGCGGGCAACACCGGCGACGGCATCGCCGTGGCCGAGGGCATCGGCGCCGCGGTCGATGACGGCGGCGACAGCCCCGCGCTGTGGATGCCCTGTTCGATGCTGCGCCGGCCCGATGGCAGCACCGCGATCTGGCCGCATATCCTGCTGGACCGCGCCAAGCCCGGGCTGATCGCCGTGGGCCGCGACGGGCGCCGGTTCGTCAACGAATCCGACAGCTATCACGACTTTGCCATGGGCATGATCCGCGCCGGCCTGTCCGAGGCCTGGCTGATCGTCGACGCGGCCTTCCTGCGCCGCTACGGGCTGGGGCTGATGCTGCCGGGGGGGCGCGGGCTGCGGCGGCTGCTGAAGGCGGGCTATCTGGACCGCGCGCCCGACCCGGGGACGCTGGCCGCGCGGATCGGGGTCGATGCGGCGGGGCTGGCGGCCAGCGTGGCGGCCGCCAACCGCTTTGCGGCCGAGGGCGTGGACCGCGACTTCGGCCGCGGCACATCGGCCATGAACCGCTTCAACGGCGATGGCACGGTGGCGGGCAATCCCTGCCTGGGGCCGATCGGGACCGCGCCCTTTTACGCGCTGCGTGTGGTGCCGATCGACCTGGCGGGCGCGGCCGGTCTGCGCATCACGCCCGAGGCGCTGGTGCGCGACCGCGCGGGTGCGCCGATCCCGGGGCTGTATGCCTGCGGGAACGACGCGGCCTCGATCTTTCGCGGGACCTATCCGGGGCCGGGCACGACGATCGGCCCGGCCATGGTCTTTGGCTGGCGGATCGGCCGGCACGCGGCGGGCCAGCCGCTGCCCTGACGGGGGCCGCGGGCGCGGCCCCCCTTGCCTCAGACCTCGAACCGGACGCCCTGGGCCAGCGGCAGCGCGGTGGAATAGTTCACCGTGCTGGTCTGGCGCCGCATGTAGCCGCGCCAGGCATCCGAGCCCGATTCGCGCCCGCCGCCGGTTTCCTTTTCCCCGCCGAAGGCGCCGCCGATCTCGGCGCCCGAGGGGCCGATGTTCACATTGGCAATGCCGCAATCGGACCCGGCGGCCGACAGGAAGGTTTCCGCCTCGCGCAGGTCGCGGGTGAAGATGCAGGACGACAGGCCCTGGGGCACGTCGTTCTGCATCGCGATCGCGTCGTCGAAGTCCTCATACTCCATCACATACAGGATGGGGGCGAAGGTTTCCTCACGCACGCAGGGGGTCTGGGCGGGCATCTCGACCAGCGCGGGTTCGACATAGGCCCCGCCCTGCGGCACGCCCGCCGTGACGGTGCGCCCGCCGTGGATCACCCCGCCCTCGGCCCGGGCGCGGTCCAGCTGCGCCAGCATCCGGTCGCGCGCGCCGTGGTCGATCAGCGGCCCGACCAGCGTGGTGGCCGCGCGCGGGTCGCCCACGGGCAGGCTGGCATAGGCGCGCATCAGCCGCGCCACCAGATCGTCGCGGATCGACCGGTGCGCGATCAGCCGCCGCAGCGAGGTGCAGCGCTGCCCCGCCGTGCCCACCGCGCCAAAGACGATGGCGCGCACCGCCATGTCCAGATCGGCCGAGGGCGCCACGATCATCGCATTGTTGCCGCCCAGTTCCAGGATCGGCCGGCCCCAGCGCGCCAGCACCCTGGGCCCCACGATCGCCCCCATCCGCGTCGAGCCGGTGGCCGAGACGATGGGCACCAGGGGCGAGTCCGCCAGCGCCGCGCCGATCGCAGGCCCGCCGATGACCAGCTGGGCCAGCCCCGCAGGCGCATCGGCGCCAAAGCGGGCGATGGCGCGGTCCAGCAGACGCTGGGTGGCGATGGCGGTCAGCGGGGTCTTTTCCGACGGCTTCCAGATCACCGGATCGCCGCAGACCAGCGCCAGCGCCGCGTTCCAGGACCAGACCGCCACGGGGAAGTTGAAGGCCGAGATGACCGCACAGGGCCCCATCGGATGCCAGGTTTCCGCCATCCGGTGGCCGGGCCGTTCGCTGGCGATGGTCAGGCCGTAGAGCTGGCGCGACAGGCCCACGGCAAAGTCGCAGATGTCGATCATCTCCTGCACTTCGCCCAGGCCCTCGGAAGCGATCTTGCCGGCCTCGAGCGTGACCAGCGCGCCGAGGTCGGCCTTGGCCGCGCGCAGCTCCTCGCCCAGCAGGCGCACCAGTTCCCCCCGGCGCGGCGCGGGCACCAGCCGCCAGGCGCGAAAGGCGGCCTGGGCGCGGTCGATCACCGCGGGCATCTCGGCGGGGTCGGTCTGGGCGACGCGGGCGATCTCGGCCCCGTCGATGGGCGAATGCACGGCCAGCGTGCCGCCGGTCAGGTCGGCCGCGGTCAGCCCGGCGCGGGCAAGGATCTCGGCATGGGTCATGGGTCTCTCCGTTCCGTCTGTGCGGGGGCGGCGCGGTGGCGCGGCCCCCCTACCGGTTCTGTCGCATGCCTGCGCGGCGCCGTCGCCCCCCCTGCGGCGGTTTTTTGCGGCCGGGCGGCGGGGTGCCCGGGGGCAGGCCGCGGTTCCGGTGGCGCGCGCGCCGTGCTAGGCTGGAGCCAAGGGGCCGCAGCAGACGGCCGGAACGACAGGCAGCAGCGGGCGGCGCATGACGGACGAGGCACGGGTGGTGCGGCGGCAACTGGTCGCGCAGGGGGCGGCGGGGCTGGCCCTGCTGGAGGTGGTGGCCGGCGCCGACG
>JACXUX010000044.1 GCA_014763725.1 Rhodobacterales bacterium | reverse complement strand
CCGTCCATCGCATCGGCCCCCGCCCCGCCGTTCAGCGTGTCGTCGCCCTCAGCCCCCGACAGGCTGTCGTTGCCGGCATTGCCGGTCAGGCCGTTGGCGGCGGTATTGCCGGTGATCGTGTCGTTGCCCGCACCGCCGATGGCGTTTTCGATCACCGTGCCGCGGGAAATCCACAGGTTGCCGCGCAGGCCGGCGATGTCCGACCCGGCCTCGGGCGTCAGGTCCACGCGCTGCGGCAGGATCGCGGGGCTCAGGTCCAGCGTGTCGATCCCGCCGGTGTCATGGATCGTCAGCGCAAAGGGGTTGTCGATGTAGACCAGCGGATCGTCGGGATCGGTGTCGTAGAATTCGTCGAACAGCAGGTCCAGATAGCCCCCGGTCGTGCCGTTCGCGCCATAGGTCGTGTCGCCCGGCCGGGTGACGACATTGCTGCCATAGAGCATCTGCACCGCCAGGATGTCGGCCTGCATCGGCGTGACGACAAAGGCATAGCTGGCGCCGACCGCGGTGTTGTCGGTCTGGCTGAAATACGACATGACCGACACCAGCCAGCTGTCATTCCCGAACTTCGCGTCCAGCGGATAGGTCGCGTCGCCGTTGTAGTCGCCGGCATGGCCCAGCCCCAGCGCATGGCCGATTTCATGCACATAGGTCTGGAACCAGTAGCTGTTGATCGACACGGGGTCGCGGTCCCAGCTGTCGTCGACATTGACCCGCGCCGACAGCAGCGTGTTGCCCAGCGTGGTGGCCGTGGTGAAGGCGCCCGCCAGATTGTCGTCGATCACGATCTGCGCCGTGGCGCCCAGCGTGGCCGGGACGATGTCGAAGATGAGGCCGCTGACATCGGTCCAGGCCTGCAGCGCCATTTCGGCCAGAAAGGCGGTGTCGGCCGGCAGGCCCGAGATGTCGACCGTGATCGTGTCGCCCACCTGGGCATCCAGCGCGCGCCAGTCCTGGCCCGACCATTCCCAGTAGCCATAGACGAGCTGGTCGGCGATCTGGTCCAGCGTGGCGGCGGCCTGGATCGTGCCGTCCCGCAGCAGGGTCTGGGCCAGGGGGCAATTTTCCTCGGCCAGGTGCCGGGTCCATTCGGCGTTCGGCCGGGCGGGGGAAAGGCTGGCGCAGAGCGTGCACATGGCGCGGGTCTCCGGTGTCAGAGCGGCAGGTCGGCGGTGGCGACGATGCGGGCGACGAAATCGGCCAGCTTGTCCGGCGGGGCGGCGCGGTCGACAGAGGACAGCGTCCAGGGGCCGGTGGCGCCCGTCTGCCCGTCCAGATCCCAGGCCAGATCCAGCCGCACCCCCTGGGGCCCGGCCGAGATCAGCGTCAGCGTCACCTGCGCGGCCGCATCGGCGGGGGCGGGGGCCAGCCGGCGGTCGGGGAATTCGGCGGCCAGCGTGGTGGCAAAGCGGTCGCACAGCAGGGCGGCCAGCCCGGCATCGGGCACCGCCTGCACCCGGCAGGCGGTCGTCACCACGGGGTCGTGCCGTTCCATGGCCGCTCCTGTCCCGGGGGGCAGGATCAGCCCCGTGACCAGCATCAGGCCCAGCGCCCCCGGGCTGCCGGGTCGTGTCATGCCGCGCCTCCTTGCCGCGGGCAGGATGGCCCCGCCGGTCCCCGCCTGCAAGTCAACTTTCGCGTGAAAGGTGAAGACGGGGCTAAAGCGCGTAATAGTCCCGATACCAGTCGACGAAGCGCTGCACGCCCTGGCGGATGTCGGTGCGGGGCAGGGGGCCGATCAGCCGCTCGATCAGCCCGGCATCGGCCCAGGTCGCGGGCACGTCGCCCGGCTGCATCGGCAGCAGGCGGCGGATCGCGGGGCGGCCCGTCGCCTCCTCGATTGCCCGGACGAAATCCAGCAGCTGCACCGGGCTGCCGTTGCCGATGTTGACCACCCGCCAGGGCGCCACGGGCGACAGGCTGTCGCCGGGCGGTACCACCCCGTCCGCGGGCCGCACCGGCGCCACATCGGCCAGCCGCACCAGCCCGTCGACCAGATCGTCGACATAGGTGAAGTCGCGCCGCATGTCGCCGTGGTTGTAGATGTCGATCGGCTCGCCCTGAAGGATCGCCCGGGTGAACTTGAACAGCGCCATGTCGGGTCGGCCCCAGGGGCCATAGACGGTGAAGAAGCGGAACATCGTCACCGGGATGGCGTAGAGATGCGCATAGGAATGCGCCATGCTCTCGGTCGCCTTCTTGGTGGCGGCGTAAAAGCTCATCTGATGGTCGGCGCGGTCGGTTTCGGCATAGGGCATCCTGTCGTTCGCCCCATAGGCCGAGGAGGTCGAGGCGATCATCAGATGCCGCGGCGGGGTGGCGCGGGCGGCCTCGAGCACCTCGAACGTGCCCAGAAGGTTGGCCTGGACATAGTCGCGCGGGGCGTCGATCGAATGGCGCACCCCGGCCTGGGCGGCCAGATGCACCACAAGGTCGGGCCGGCTGTCGGCCATCAGCCCGGCCACCAGGCCCGGGGTTTCGACCAGCCCGATCACGGGGGCAAAGCCCGGGTGCTGCGATAGCATGGCGTGGCGGCGTTCCTTCAGCGTCACGTCGTAATAGGTGGACATGCCGTCCAGCCCGGTCACATGCCAGCCTGCCGCCAGCAGCCGCTGGCAGAGGTGATAGCCGATGAACCCCGCCGATCCGGTGACCAGTGCCCTGCGCGTCATGCCCGTCCCCTGTCCTTGCCACCCCCGGTGGTGCCGCGCGGCCACGTTCCGCGTCAAGCCCCGGCGCGGCGGCCTTGCCGCAGCGCCCGCCCGGGCCTAGTCAGAACCCGTGGCATTTTTCAGGAGGAATTGCGATGGACAGAGTTCTGGTGACCGGCGGCGCGGGCTATATCGGATCGCATGCCTGCAAGGCGCTGGCGCGGGCGGGCTTTGTCCCCGTGGCCTTCGACAACTTGTCCACCGGCTGGGCCGCGGCGGCGAAATACGGCCCCCTGGTCGTGGGCGACCTGATGGACCGCGCCGCGATCGACGCCGCCATGGCCGAACACCGCCCCGTGGCCGTGATGCATTTCGCGGCCCTGTCGCTGGTGGGCGAATCGATGCGCGACCCGGGCCGCTACTGGCGGGTCAACGTGACCGGCGCGCTGAACCTGATCGAGGCGGCGCTGGCCGCGGGCTGCCGCAACATGGTCTTTTCGTCCACCTGCGCGACCTATGGCGACCAGGACGGCGTGATGCTGGACGAAGACACCCCCCAGGCGCCGATCAACGCCTATGGCGGGTCCAAGCGCGCGATCGAGGACATGCTGCGCGACTTTGGCGCCAGCCACGGGCTGAACCACGTCATCTTCCGCTACTTCAACGTGGCCGGGGCCGACCCCGAGGGCGAGATCGGCGAACAGCATGAGCCCGAGACCCATCTGATCCCGCTGATGCTGGATGCGGTGGCGGGGCGGCGGCCGGCGCTGACCGTGTTCGGCACCGACTATCCCACCCCCGACGGCACCTGCATCCGCGACTATGTCCATGTCTGGGATCTGGTCCAGGCGCATGTGCTGGGGCTGCGCTGGCTGCTGGATGGCCGCGACAGCCGGGTGTTCAACCTGGGCACCGGCCGCGGCTTTTCCGTGCGCGAGGTGATCGAGGCCTCGCGCGCCGTCACCAACCGCGAGGTGCCGGTGGTCATGGGCGACCGCCGGCCTGGCGATGCGGTGCAGCTGGTGTCGGGCAGCCGCCGCGCCATCGAGGAACTGGGCTGGGAACCCGCCCATTCCACGCTGGCGCAGATGATCGGCGATGCCTGGGCCTGGCACCAGGGCGGCGGGCATCCCCGGGGGTAAGTCGCCCGGTCAGCTGCGGTGGCCGAAGAAATCCCAGGCGGCCAGCACCAGCGTGGCGCCGATCGCCAGACCCAGGTCCAGCCGCGGCACGTTGATCACGATGGCGGCCAGAAAGGCGGCCAGCACGGCAAAGGCGGCCAGGGCCATCAGTCGGTCGGTCATGTCATCCCTCCGGTTGGGCCTCGGCCATCCGGGCCGCCAGCCAGTTTGCACTGCGCAGAAGTCGCGCGTCGTCGCCGCGCCGGCCCACCAGCTGCACCCCCATGGGCAGGCCGTTGCCGGCCGTGAACAGCGGCAGCGTCACCGCCGGGTGGCCCGTCATCGTCCACAGCCCGTTGAAGATGGCGCTGCCGGTGCTGTCCAGCCCCTGCGGCGCGGGGCCGGGGGCAGCAGGGCACAGGATCGCGTCGGCGCGTTCAAGGATTTCGTCGATGCCGGCGGCCAGGATGGCGGGCCAGTCCAGCGCGGCCAGATAGTCGCGCGCCGTGATCGCGCGGCCGCGGTCCATCGCGGCACGCAGGACGGGCGACAGCGCCTCGCCCGCGCGGCGGGCCGGGGCGTCGTAGTAGCGCGCCATCTCGGCCAGGTTGATGACCTCTCGCCATTCGGCGGCGCGGTCGAACGCCGCGGGCAGGCCGGTTTCGAAGCACAGATCGCCCAGGTCTGCCACCAGTTCGGCCATCGCGTCGCGCATGTCGGGGTGGGCGGCGTCCTCGGCCGGCAGATGCACGCGGGCGAAGGTGGGCGCGACCGGCGCGCGCGACAGCGCGGTTTCGACCAGCCGCGGCGGGGGCAGCGGCTCGGTCGCGCGGTCGGCGGGGTCATGGCCCCACAGCGCCTCGGCCAGCAGGGCGGCGCCCGCCACGTCGCGGGCAAAGACGCCCACCGTGTCGAGCGTCGGCGACTGCATCAGGATGCCGGTCCGCGGAATGCGCCCGAAGGTCGGCTTGAACCCCACCACCCCGCAAAAGGCCGCAGGCCGGATCACCGATCCGCCGGTCTGGGTGCCGATGCCCAGCGGCACCATGCCCGCCGCCACCGCCGCGGCCGACCCCTGCGAGGACCCGCCCGGCGTATGGGCGGGGTTCGCCGGGTTGGTCGTGGGGCCGGGGTGCATGTAGGCCATTTCCGTCGTGACGGTCTTGCCCATCATCACCGCCCCCGCCGCGCGCAGCCGGGCGATCACCCAGGCGTCGCGGTCGGGCACTCGGCCCGCATCGGTGGGTGTGCCGTTGCAGGTCGGAATGCCGCGGGTGTCGACGATGTCCTTGACCCCCACGGGCAGGCCGTAGAGCGGGCCCACCGGCACCCCGCTGCGCCGCTGCGCCTCCAGCCGTTCGGCCTGGGCCAGGACGTGATCCTCGTCCAGCCAGGCCCAGGCGCGCACCTGGGGTTCTGCCGCACGGATGCGGTCCAGGCAGGTGCGCGCCACCTCGGTCGGCCGCAGGGCCCCCTGCGCCAGGCGGTCGCGCAGGGCGACCGTGGGCAGGGCAACCGCGTCAGCGGGTCGAGGCGCCATAGAAGGCCTCCGGCAGGCTGAAGACGATCTGCGGGAACAGATACATCATGGCCATGCTGATGAAGACCATCCCCAGATAGGGCAGCACGCCGGCAAAGATTTCCGTCAGCTTGATCGAGGGCGGCGCGATACCCTTCAGGTAATAGGCGCTCATCGCCATCGGCGGGGTCAGGAAGCTGGTCTGCAGGTTCAGCGCCACCAGCACCCCGAAGAACAGCGGGTCGATCCCGAACACCGGCAGCAGCGGCAGGAAGATCGGCACGAAGATGATGATGATTTCCGACCATTCCAGCGGCCAGCCCAGGATGAAGATGATGATCTGGGCCATAATCAGGAACTGCCAGGGTTCCATGTCGAGGCTTTTCACGAATTCGGCGATCACCGTCTCGCCGCCCAGATAGCTGAACACGGCCGAGAAGGTGTAGGATCCGATGAACAGCCAGCAGACCATCGCCGTGGTCCGCACGGTCAGATAGACGCTCTCGCGCAGGCGCTGGAAGGTCAGCTGCCGATAGGCCAGCGCCAGCAGCATGCCGCCCAGCGACCCGATCGCGGCCGCCTCGGTCGGGGTGGCCAGGCCGAACAGGATCGACCCCAGGACCGCCAGGATCAGCACCGCCAGCGGGAAGAACGAGGTCAGCATCATCACGAACAGCCTGCTGCGCGACACGCTGGGCAGTTCCTCCTCGGTCGGGCGGGGGGCCAGCTTCGGGTTCAGGATCGACCGCACGATGATGTAGAGCAGATACAGCGCCACCAGCGTCATACCCGGCAGCATCGCCCCGGCGTAAAGCCGCACGATCGACACGCCCGAGGACGCGGCATAGACGATCAGCATGATCGACGGCGGGATCAGGATGCCCAGCGTGCCGCCGGCGCAGATGATGCCGCTGGCAAAGCTCTTGTCATAGCGCGCCTTCAGCATCTGCGGCAGCGCCAGCAGACCCATCAGCGTCACCACGGCGCCGACGATGCCGGTGGCGGTGGCAAACAGCGCGCAGGTCAGCAGCGCGGCGACCCCCATCGACCCGGGCACGTTGCGCGTGGCAATCGCCAGCGTGCCGAACAGCTTGTCCACGATGTTGGCGCGTTCGACGATGTAGCCCATGAACAGGAACAGCGGGATCGCCGTCAGCACCTCGTTCGACATCACCGTGTAGGACTGGTTGATGAAAAGGTCGAAGATGCGGTTGTTGAAGAAGCCGTCGATCCAAAGCCCGGTCTGGGTGAACCAGTCGGCATCCTCGCCCAGACGGTTGTAGGCGCGCCACATCCGGTCGGGTTCGTAATAGGCGTAGTAGCCGAAGAAGATGCCCATCGCCATCAGCGTGAAGGCGATCGGGAATCCCAGGAACACGATCGCGATGAACAGCCCCAGCATCAGCAGGGCAATCTGGGGGTCGGTCACTTTGCGTCTCCTGCCGTCTTGCGGGCGGCCTCGATGAGCAGATCCTCGGTTTCCTTGACTTCGGCCTCGGCCGTCATCCAGCGGCCGGTGCGCAGGCACAGGATGCAGCGGAAGATCTGGGCCAGGCCCTGGATCGCCAGCAGCGTGCCGGCGGCCACCATGACCATCTTCAGCTGATAGATCGGCACGCCGGCCGGGCTGTTCACGCTGACCTCGCCATAGCCCCAGGACCGCGCGGCATATTTCCAGCCCACGAAGACCAGCGCCAGCACGCCGGGGAAGAAGAAGGTCAGATACAGCACCAGGTCCACCGCCGCCTGCCGCCGCGGGGGCCAGCTGCGATAGGCAAAGTCGCCCCGCACATGGCCGTTCTGCGACAGGGCCCAGGCCCCGCCCATCATGAACAGCGCGCCATAGCAGATGTAGGACACGTCAAAGGCCCAGGGCGTGGGTGCGTTGAACACATAGCGCGCGACCACCTCATAGGCGGTGCACAGCGTCATCAGCAGGATGAGCCAGCCGAAGGACTTGCCGAACCAGGCCGACACCCGGTCGGCGAAGGCGATGTATGCCACCATGGCGGTGACCCCCCCTTGTTTCGTCACAAACCCCGGGGGCGGATCGCGCCCCCGGGGTCCTGTCAGGGCCTGTCAGGCCGATCAGAGTTGCAGCTTGCCCGGGAAGTAGTGGTCATAGGCCAGCGTGTAGTCGGGCGAGTTCATGATTTCGTAGAACGTCACCCGCTCGACCCAGGCGCGCTGGCTGTCCAGCACCTTCTTCATGTAGGGGTCGGCTTCCAGCGTCGGGATCAGCTTGTCCCAGGCGTCCAGCTGGGCGGCCAGGATCTCCTTCGAGGTGCGGTGCACCGTCACGCCCGCCTCGGTCTGCAGCTTCTGCAGGTCGGCCGAATAGTTGTCCAGCGCGATGGCGGTGTTGGCGGTCGAGGTCGCCTCGACGCCATAGCGCAGGATCGCCTGCAGGTCGGGATCCAGATCCGACAGGAAGTCCTTGTTGAACAGGAACTCGAACGATTCCGAGGCCTGATGGTAGGACGACAGGTAGTAGTTCTTGGCCACGTCCTGGGCGCCGAATCTGCTGTCGGACGAGGGGTTGTTGAACTCGAAGGCGTCGATCACGCCGCGTTCCATCGCCGGGACGATTTCACCGCCGGGCAGCTGGGCCACGCTCATGCCCATCGACTGCAGCAGGTCGGCCGCCAGGCCCACGGTGCGATACTTGAAGCCCTGGATGTCGGCCACGGTGCTGACGGTGCCCTTGAACCAGCCGAAGGGCTGGGCCGGCATCGGGAAGCCCATGTAGGACACCACGTTCAGGCCCATGATGTCTTCCATCAGCTCGCGCAGCAGCTCCTGGCCGCCGCCGGCATAGAACCAGGCCAGCATCGTGGTGGCCGAGCCGCCGAACACCGGGCCGGTGCCGAACAGCGAGGCGGCCTTGTTCTTGCCGTACCAGTAGACGGGCACCGAATGGGCGGCGTCCAGCACGCCGTCGTTGACCGCGTCCAGCACCTGGAAGGCGCCGACGACCGCGCCCGCGGGCAGCAGGTCCACCTTCAGCCGGCCGCCCGACATGGCCTCGACCCGCTCGACATACTGGCGGGCGAAGTCCATCCAGATGTCCGAGGCAGGCCAGGAGGTCTGCATCTTGATCACGATGGGCGACTGCGCCAGCACCGCCGGCGCGGCCAGGCCTGCAGCGGCCGCGGCACCACCGGCAACTGCGCCCTTGCGCAGGAACGACCGGCGCGACAGCGCCGTTGCTTCCGTTTTGGTCATGTCTTCCTCCCAGAAGTCGCAACACCGCGGCCTTGATCGCGCCGCTGGCCTGTTTTGGTAAGCTAGTTTACCCAATCGAGGCCGATCAAGCCTCAATCTGCACTGACGAACAGGATTCCGCACGAAAATGACCGTGCGGCACGGCAGGTCGGGGGCGCGCAAGGGGCGCTGCATCTTTCCCGGGCAGCAGCGGGTTCCGGGGAACCGCGGCAGACCGGTCTCGGACAGGCACTTTCCTTGCGCGGCCCGACAAGCACCCTAGCCCGCGCAGGCGCCACGTCAACCCGCGGCGGGTGCCGCGGGGCGGTCTCGCGTGCGGTCGGGGGGCGGGGGCGTCAGACCAGGCGGCTGGTTTCCACCGCAGCGCGGATGAAATCGGCAAACAGCGGATGCGGCGCGAATGGCTTCGACTTCAGTTCGGGGTGGAACTGCACGCCGATGAACCAGGGGTGGTCGGCGACCTCGACGATCTCGGGCAGGCGGCCGTCCGGGCTGAGCCCCGAGAACATCAGGCCGCAGCTTTCCAGCCCCTCGCGATAGCGGATGTCCACCTCATAGCGGTGGCGGTGGCGTTCCTCGATCACCGTGTCGCCATAGACCTGCGCCACGCGCGACCCCGGCGCCAGATACGCGGTATAGGCGCCCAGCCGCATCGTGCCGCCCTTGGCGTCGTCCTTGCGGCGTTCGACCTTGTGGTTGCCCTGCACCCATTCCTTCAGGTGATAGACGACCGGGGTGAATCGGCGGGGGCCGGCCTCATCGTCGAACTCCTCGGACCCGGCATTGGCGAGGCCCACCAGGTTGCGCGCGGCCTCGATCACCGCCATCTGCATGCCCAGGCAGATGCCCAGATAGGGGATCTTCTTTTCGCGGGCAAAGCGGGCTGCGGCGATCTTGCCCTCGGTTCCGCGTTCGCCAAAGCCGCCGGGCACCAGGATGGCGTGGAAACTTTCCAGCCAGGGGGCGGGATCCTCGCGTTCGAATATCTCGGCGTCGATCCATTCGGCGCGCACGCGGGTGCGGTTGGCCATGCCGCCATGGGTCAGCGCCTCGGCGATCGACTTGTAGGCGTCTTCCAGCTGGGTGTACTTGCCCACGATGGCCACGCGCACCTCGCCCTCGGCATGGGTCAGGCGGTCCATCACGTCTTCCCACCGGGCCAGGTTGGGCCGCGGCGCGGGGCTGATGCCAAAGGCGTCCAGCACCGCCTGGTCCAGCCCCTCGCGGTGATAGGCCAGCGGCGCCTCGTAGATCGTGCCCAGGTCGGGGGCCGCGATCACGGCATCCTTGCGGACGTTGCAGAACAGCGCGATCTTTTCGCGCTCCTTGTCGGGGATCGGGTGTTCGGACCGCAGCAGCAGCACGTCGGGCGCGATGCCGATGGCGCGCAGCTCCTTGACCGAATGCTGCGTGGGCTTGGTCTTCAGCTCGCCGCTGGCGGCGATATAGGGCAGCAGCGTCAGGTGCATGAAGATGCACTGCCCGCGCGGGCGTTCCTGGGCGAACTGGCGGATCGCCTCGAAGAAGGGCAGCCCCTCGATATCGCCCACCGTGCCGCCGATCTCGCACAGCATGAAGTCGACCTCGGCCTCGCCGATGCGAAGGAAGTCCTTGATTTCATTCGTGACGTGGGGAATCACCTGGATCGTCTTGCCCAGGTAGTCGCCGCGGCGTTCCTTTTCCAGCACGTTGGAATAGATCCGGCCCGACGACACGCTGTCGGTGCGCCGCGCGGCCACGCCGGTGAAGCGTTCGTAGTGGCCCAGGTCCAGGTCGGTTTCCGCGCCGTCGTCGGTGACGAAGACCTCGCCATGTTCGAAGGGGCTCATCGTGCCGGGGTCGACGTTCAGATAGGGGTCCAGCTTGCGCAGCCGCACGCTGAACCCGCGTGCCTGCAGCAGCGCCCCCAGCGCGGCCGAGGCCAGCCCCTTGCCCAGGGACGACACCACACCGCCGGTGATGAAGACGTAACGTGCCATGCGGGGGCTCCCGTGCTGAAAGGGGGGCGATCCAGACCGCGGAATCGCATCATCACGGGATTTGACCGTTAGCGCAAAACCGCATGTTGCGCAACCGCACCGCTAGATGCTGACGACAGGCGGCGGATCATGCCAAGGATTGGGGATCAGTCGGCGCGGGGCGGCGTGGCGGGGGCCGCCGGGTCGACGGGCGGCAGCAGGTCGGACCCTGCGGCGGGCAGGCCCGGCGCAGGGGTGGCGGGCGCGGCCGGGGCATCCACCCCGATCTGGTCCAGCACGCTGGTGCCCGCCGCGTCGCGGGCGGCAAAGATCGTCAGCGTGACCGAGGTCGCGATGAACCCCGCGGCAAAGATCCAGGTCAGTTTCGACAGCGCGGTCGCCGCGGCCCGGCCGCTCATCACGCCGCCGCCACCACCGCCGCCCATGCCCAGGCCGCCGCCCTCGGACCGCTGCAGCAGCACCACCCCGATGAGCAGGAGCGCGAGGATCAGGTGGATGACGAGGACGACGTTTTCCATGGGCCGCTTCCTTGGCTGACGCGCCTATCTAGTCGGATCGCGCGCGTCCCGCAACCCGCGCCGCGCCTACTCGTCGATGTCGTCGACCGTGGCCTGGCCGCTGATCCGCTGGCGGATCAGGCCCCAGGACAGGCCGATCCCCAGCACGACCGACATCGCCAGGATCCCCAGCCAGACGTTCAGGCTGGTGTTGGCCAGGCTCAGGATGCCCCAGTCGATCAGCACCCAGATCAGCGCGGCAAGGATCGCCCCGATCAGCACCATCCCCGCCCCGCCGATCGAATTCAGCGTGGCCTGCAGATAGATGATGTAGCCCACCGCCAGCAGCAGCCCCAGGAACACCGTCAGCGGCAGTTCCGTGGCATAGTTGGCCCCCGCCCAGCGGACATAGTTCCAGGGCGTCGGGTTGAAGGTGGCCGTCAGCAGGGCAAAGGCCCCGAACCAGCGCAGAAAGATGCCCATCGCCGCCCCCAGCGTCCAATCGTCCCCCCTGTGCCAAAGCCGCGCGGGCGCTGTCCAGCCCCCCCGGCGCGGGCGGCGCGATTTTGCGGTTTCACCGCGGCGCGGCTGCCGCTATACGGTTGCCGGTTCACATTCCGGAAAGGGTCTGAAATGGCCAATGTCGTGGTGATCGGCGCCCAGTGGGGCGACGAGGGCAAGGGCAAGATCGTCGACTGGCTTTCGGAACGTGCCGACGTGATCGCCCGCTTCCAGGGCGGCCACAATGCCGGCCACACGCTGGTGATCGACGGGGTGACCTACAAGCTGTCGCTGCTGCCCAGCGGCATCGTCCGCGGCGGCAAGCTGAGCGTGATCGGCAACGGCTTGGTGCTGGACCCCTGGGCGCTTCTGTCCGAGATCGACAAGCTGGCGGGCCAGGGCGTCCGGGTGTCGCCCGACAACCTGATGATCGCGGAAAACACCGCGCTGATCCTGCCCGTGCATGGCGAGCTGGACCGCGCGCGCGAGGCGCAGAATGCGGTCGCCCGCATCGGCACCACCGGCCGCGGCATCGGCCCGGCCTATGAGGACAAGGTGGGCCGGCGCAGCGTGCGCGTGGCCGACCTGGCGGATGAGGCGACGCTGGATGCCCGCATCGCGCGCCTGCTGACGCATCACAACGCGCTGCGGTCGGGCCTGGGCCTGCCGCCGATCGACGCGGCGGCGCTGAAGGCCGCGCTGCTGGAGGTCGCGCCCCGGATCCTGCCCTATGCCGGCCCGGTCTGGAAGGTGATGCACGAGGCCCGCCGCGCCGGCAAGCGCATCCTGTTCGAGGGTGCGCAGGGCGCGCTGCTGGACGTGGACTTCGGCACCTATCCCTATGTGACCAGTTCGAACACGCTGGCGGGCATGGCCGCCACCGGCACGGGCCTGGGCCCCACCGCGGTCGATTTCGTGCTGGGCATCGTCAAGGCCTATACCACCCGCGTGGGCGAAGGCCCCTTCCCGACCGAGCTGTTCGACGCCGACGGCGACCGGCTGGGCGCGCGCGGCCACGAATTCGGCACCGTGACGGGGCGCAAGCGGCGCTGCGGCTGGTTCGATGCCGTGCTGGTGCGCCAGACCTGCGCCACCAGCGGGGTGTCGGGCATCGCGCTGACCAAGCTGGACGTGCTGGACGGGTTCGAGACGCTGAAGATCTGCACCGGCTACGAACTGGACGGCGCACGCATCGACCACCTGCCGATCGCCGCCAACCTGCAGGCCCGCGTCCGCCCGATCTATGAGGAGATGGAGGGCTGGAGCCAGTCGACCGCTGGCGCGCGCAGCTGGGCCGACCTGCCCGGCGCCGCGGTCAAGTATGTCCGCCGGATCGAGGAGTTGATCCACTGCCCGGTCGCGCTACTGTCCACCTCGCCCGAGCGGGACGACACCATCCTGGTGACCGATCCCTTTGCCGACTGAGGTCCGACGCGCATGGCCCTGAGCTACCGGACGCGCAAGCGCCTGTCCCTGCTGATCCTGATGGTCGGCATGCCGGCCTATGTGGTGGCGGCGGTGACGGTGGTGAACCTGCTGCCGCGGCCGTCGATCTGGCTGGAACTGGCGGTCTATGCGGGGCTGGGCTTCCTCTGGGCGCTGCCCTTCCGTGCCATCTTCCGCGGCGTGGCCCAGGCCGACCCCGATGCGCAAAAGCCCGAAGGGCCGCGCCCCCCGGTCTGATGGCATCCTGTCCGATCCTCGCCGTGCGGGCGCGGGCTGCGCCTAGCGCGGCAGCTTGCGGACCGCGGCCAGATAGCGCGACTGCGCCGCGATCTTGAACTGGCCGCGGCGCGACTTCAGGATCAGCCCGTCCCGCATCAGCGTGCCGAAGGCGCGCAGGCTGTCCTCGCGCGCCAGATCGGGGCGGAAGGCCGCGACATGGCGCATCAGATGCGGGCGGGTAAAGCTGTCGCGCCCCTCGACCGCGGCGACATAGGCGGCGGCGGCCTCGAGCAGGTCGGGCAGTTCGGTCGCCCCCGTGGTGCGGGCGAAATCGGCAAAGCCCATCGCCGGGGTGAACAGGTTCGGATCCTCGTTCCCGTCTTCGTCGTCGTCGGGTTCGACCAGCGCCAGGTTGCCCGAGGCCACGCGTCGCGGCCGGATCGGGCCGGCTTCGGCGGGCGGCGGGGCGGCGGGCGCGTCGATCCGCTGCTGCGAGACCAGGACCAGCGGGTTGGTCCGTTCCGCGACAGGCCGGGCCGGGCGCACGATGCGCGCCAGGTCCAGGCGATAGCGGTCCATCGGCGCCTCGGCCGGGTGGGCGGGGGGATTCTTCAGATCGGCCACGGTGGCGGCCACCGCCGCCTTGAGATGCGCGATCGTGGCCAGGCGGCGGCGGTTCTCGGGGCCGGCCATCTCGGTATCGGCCTGTTTCAGCATATTCGCTGCGATGTCTTCAATGGTTTCATTTGCTTTTATCCAGTCAGCCGTATTTCCCTGTATACCAAATGCATTAGACGATTCCAGGTGTTGCGTTAATTTTTCTGCCTGCTGAACGATCTCTTCTCTTTTTTCCGTGTATGCATTGTGTAGTCCTTCAAGTATTTCTTTCCATGCCGGCCGGTTATGCGCTCTTACCGGAGGAAAATAAGTACCGCCATAAAAAGGTTTGGTATCTGGCGTAAGAAAAACATTGAGTGGCCAGCCTCCGCTGCCTGTCATGGCCTGAACGGCATCCATATAAATA
>JACXUX010000308.1 GCA_014763725.1 Rhodobacterales bacterium | reverse complement strand
GAAGGTGTCGATTTCCAGACTGGCGGGCCTGTCGTCCCCCAGCAGGTAGGACACCTGGACCTCACATTCCGTGGCCAGATCGGCTGCCACGATGCAGCGCGCGATCTGCCGCGCGGCATAGGCCGCCGTCCGGTCGATGCGCGACGGATCCTTGCCGCTGAGCGCGGCCGTGCTTTGCCGGGCAAAGCCGCCGTAGCTGTCCTCGGCGGTCTTGCGCCCCGTCAGGCCGGAATGGGCCGCGGGCCCGCCGCCATTCGGGGCGCGCAGGAACACGATCCGGGTGTCGGCGTCGAGGACCGCGCGGCCCGCATCCAGGGCCGGACCCACGACCTCGCGCCGCAGGAAGGCGGTCACATCCTGGGGGCTCACCGGGTCGACAAGGCCCGCGGTCACGGCGATGGCCGACACCCGCACGGGGCGGCGGTCGCGGAACTCGACCGCAACCTGGGCCTGCAGGTCGGGGCCCAGCCAGGGCGCGCGGCCGGTCTGGCGCAGCCCGTCCAGACTGCGGGTCAGCCGGTGCGCGGCCCAGACGGGATAGGCCAATGCCTCGGGCGTGTGGGTGCAGGCATGTCCGATCGCCGTCACCATGTTCGAGGCCCGGGGACGATCCCCCGCCTCGGCAGCCCCCGCGATCACCAGATCGAGCATCACCGTCGGCGGGCGGCGGGTCCGGCCGCCATAGCCTGCGGTCTCGAATACCCGGCGCGCCAGGGCCGCCGCGTCGAAGGCCGGTTCGCGGTCGGTGTGCAGCGACAGGAACAGCACATCGCTGGCAAGCGCACATTCCGCAACCATCCGGGCACGTGGATCGGCGGTCAGGCCGGCATCCACCATCGCATCGCTGATCTGGTCGCACAGCTTGTCGGGGTGCCCCCCGCCCGAGGACCCCGAGGTCATCACGAAGTTGCGCATCCCTGCCTCTCCACCTGGTCGCATTCGATCTGGACCGCACGCCGGACCAGCACCCCCGCCGAAGGCGCCACCGCCGCCGCCAGCGCCACCGCGGCATCCACCGCCCCGATCCGCCCGATGCCCAGCAGACGGCCCAGCGGCGGCACGACCAGCGGCAGCATTGCCATTCCGGCCGACAGCAGGATGGCACCGTTCAGCCGCGGGTTGTGAAGCAGAGCCTCGGGGTGCAGGTCGCGGATATTTCTTCGCTGGCAGACCAGCGTGTAGATCAGCTGCCCCAAAGACAGCGACATGTAACTGACGGCGCGGGTCTGTGGACCGGCCCCGTAGCGCGTCATGGCATAAAGATGCGCGGCAAAGGACGCGCCCGCGATCGAGCTGCTGTCGATCGCCATGCGCCGCATGTCGGCCCGGGTGACGATGGGTTCGTCGCGCGCCCGCGGCGGGCGCTGCATCGCGTCGGCGTCGGCCTCGGCCATCGCCAGCCCCAGGCCGGGCAGGACATCGGTGACCAGGTTGATCCACAGCAGCTCCATCGGCGATTCGAGCTCGCCGGGGCCATGCAGCGCCTCGGCCAGCTCGACCAGGATTTCCGAAAGGTTGGTGGTGATCAGGAATTCCAGTGCCCGCCCGATGTTGCGATAGACCGACCGCCCCTGCGAGATCGCATCGACCAGGGTTTCCAGATTGTCGTCGCGGATCACCACATTCGCCACGTCGCGCGCCAGATCGGTGCCGCTGGCCCCCATGGCGATGCCGACATCCGCCGCGCGAAGCGCAGGCCCGTCGTTCACGCCGTCGCCGGTCATGCCCACCACGCGCCCGCCCGCCTGCAGGGCCTGCACGATTGCCAGCTTCTCGTGCGCGCTGACCCGGGCGAAGACATCGACCGACCCGACCAGAGCGGCAAGCAGCTTTGGGTCAAGAGATCCGAGTTCTCCGGCATCGACGATACGGATCTGCCCGTCGCGTCCCAGCCCCAGATCGCGGGCGATGGCGCCTGCTGTCGCGGCCTGATCGCCGGTGATGATGACCGGCGCCAGACCGGCGGCCTGCATTGCCCGGACGAAGGGCGCCGCACCCGGCCGCAGCGGGTCCACCATGCCCACCAGACCCAGCCAGGTCAGGCCCTGCGGCTGTTCGCCGACCGGCGGATGGGCCGCCCGGGCAAAGCCCAGCACCCGGGCCGGGCGGGCGGCCACGGCATCGTTCAGCGCCAGGATCCGCTCGCGCGTCTCGGCATCCAGCGGCCGTTCGCCCGCCTCGGACAGGACCCTGTCGCACAGCGCCAGAACCGCGTCGGGCGCGCCCTTGATGACGGTGGCCGCGCCATCGCCATCGTGGACGGTCGTCATGTAGGGCCGCTTGACGCCGCGCGGCAGCGTCGCCTTTCGTGGTCTGGATTGGCGCATGGCCACGATATCGGCGCCCTGCGCGCGGGCGAATTCCGCCAGCGCCCGTTCCGTGGCCGAGGACCCGGCCAGTTCGCCGCCCAGGATTTCGGTGTCGTTGTTCAGCACGGCGGCCTCGACCAGCGGAGCAAGTGCCGCGCGATCCCCCGGATCGACCAGACGGTCGCCCGCGACCGCGGCCACGACCGTCATGCGGTTCTGCGTCAGCGTCCCGGTCTTGTCGAGGCAGATGGTCTGCAGGGCGCCCAGGCTTTCCACCGCGTCGATCCGGCGCACCAGGATGCCGCGGCGTTCCATCCGCTTCAGCCCCAGCGCCATGGTGGTGGTCGCGACGACCGGCAGCCCTTCCGGCACCGCCGCCACTGCCAGCGCCAGCGAATCGCGCAGGATCACCGGCAGCGGATTGCCGCGCGCGAGGCCGATGCCGAAGAACAGCCCGCAGGCCGCCAGCGCCGCCTTGACCAGCGCCCCCCCGATCCGGTCGAGCTCCACCTCGACCGGCGCGCGCGGGCGCGAGGCCGTCTGGCTCAGCAGGGCGATGCGCGCGGCCTCGGTCTGGCGCCCGGTCGCCACCGCGATGGCCGTGCCGCGCCCTTCGGCGACGATGGTGCCGGCAAAGACCATCGTCGCCCGGTCGGCCAGCGCGACGCGCGGCCCGACGCGGGCCTCGGCGGCCTTGGGAACCGGAACGGTTTCGCCGGTCAGGGCGGATTCGTCGACCGACAGCCGGTCGGCCGCGACCAGCCGGGCACCACGGCATCCCCGATGCCGCCCGTCGCGATCGACACCACCGCCGACCCGGCCAGCAGCGCGACGGGCAGGCTTTCGAACTGGCTGCGCAGGATTGCAAGACCCGACCGCGGCTCGTCCTGCGGCAGGACGTTCGCCCCGTGACGCGCCAGCCGCGCCGCCGCCTCGGCCGCGGTCAGGCCCGCGCCCGGATCCGCCTGCAGCCGGATCGCCACCTCTTCGGCCGACAGGCTGTGCCAGGCCACGGTCGTCCGGGGGTCCGCGGGCGCCTCGGGCGTGTCCCCGCGCCGCGACCTGTCCGGCTGCGCGGGCGGGGGGTCGACACTCACCCCGCCCTTGCGTGCACGGTCGACGGCCTCGGCGATGCGCGCCATGATCTGCCCGCGGTCCATCGCGGGCGCATGGTGCAGGATGATGCTGCCGGTCAGGGCTCGGACCTCGACCGAGGTGATGCCCGGCAGGCCGGCCAGCTGCGCCCGCAGCCGGGCCGCCAGCGCCGCATTGCCCGCCAGGGCGGCATGCCGAAGCCGCAGGCGGCCTGCGGGACGATCGGACATCAGCAGCAGTTCGGCCATCACCCCACCCGCGCGGCAGCTTCCGCCAAAGACCGGTCGCTGCACCCTAGGGTCAGGTCAGCAGGGCCGCCGCACCGATGTAGTCGCTGACCTGGCCTGCGGTCATGAAGAACCGGATCGGACGACCTTCCGCATCGGTGACGGCGTGCAGTCTGGTGTTCATGCCGCCTTTGGTCCGGCCGATCAGACGGCCCCGCTGGTCGTCTGGCCCCCCGTTCGGCGGGAAATCGGTCCACTGGACCGATTTCCGGTCCGCCTCACTCGCCCGCAGGCTGGTCGCCGCGCGGTGTGCCTTCAGGTAGGTCGCGTCGATCATCACCGTCTTTGGAACGGCCGCCTCGGAGGCGAGACCCTCCATGATCCGGGCAAAGACCCCCATGTCCCCCCACTGCTTCCAACGGTTGTATAAGGCCTTCGGCGGGCCATACTCTTGTGGATGCCGCCCTCATTTGCAAGGAATTTCTGAACGTTAGACATGTGATCGAGTGCGGACTCTTGTCAGGCCTGTTAGCGCGGCCCGATAGATGCCGCTGGCCGAGATGGAGATGCGCGGACCGGGGCCAAATCTCCAACAGCGAGCTCGAAGCTCTGAGAAGGTCTCTGGTTTGCCCAACCCGGATCATGTCGATCATTTGCCCATTCGGTTCATGTCTTCCTCACAACTCGGCGGTCCGTTTTCGCGTTTTGCTGCCGGATCAGGCAGCGCTTCCGATCTCCGGGCCGCGATAGGTTTCGCCGCGCGTCATCATCGCCCAGATGCCGCGCGCCATCTTGTTGGCCAGCGCGAAGGCAGCGACCATCGGCGGCTTGCGTTCGAGCAGGCGTGCCAGCCAGGGATTGCCGGACGCGCCCCTGCGCAGGGCTCAGCGGATCACGGCCATCGCACCGGTGACGAGCAGACGGCGGATGTCGCGCTGGCCCATCTTCGAGGTTTTCCCGAGCCGCTGCTTGCCGCCGGTCGACGCCTGTCGCGGCACGAGCCCCAGCCAAGCCGCAAAGTCGCGCCCTCGTTTGAACTGCTCCATGGGAGGGGCAAATGTCTCGACGGCCAGGGCGCTGATCGGGCCCACGCCCGGCATCGTCTGCAGGCGGCGCGATGTCTCGCCCTCCCTGGCGATCGCGTCGATCCTCTTTTTCATGGCATTGCTCCGATCGGTCAGATGCGCGATCTGGTCCAGCAGCTCGCGACAGATCTCCCGGGCGAACGGTGGCAAATTCGAGCTCGGATCTTCCAGGACGGTTCCGAGGCGCCGAAGATAGCCGATCCCCTCAGGCGCGATGAAGCCGAATTCGTAGAGGTGCGACCGCAGCGCATTGACCGCTTCGGTGCGCTGCTTCACGAACTGCTCGCGGGTGCGGAACAGGATGGACCGCGCCTGCTGGTCCCCGGTCTTCGGCTCGACATAGCGCATGGTCGGGCGCAGCGCCGCTTCCACAATCGCCTCCGCGTCGTTCGTCGGCTTACGCGGCGCCACTGGCGCCACGGTCCTCCTCACCGTCGTTTTTCTGCCGTTTGATGAACGGCTTGACATAGCGCGGTGCGATCGGTTTCACCTCATGGCCGACCCGCACCAGTTCCCGCGCCCAGTGATGCGCGCCGCCGCAGGCCTCCATCACGACGAGGCACTGCGGACGTTCCGTCATGAATCGCTGGAACTGTGGGCGCGACAGCTTTTTGCGGAAAAGGACCGTCCCGTCCGCGGCCGCGCCGTGCAGCTGGAACACATCTGTGTTTCGGCGTGCAACTTTGCCCCCCCAGGCGGGGTGATCGGCGTGCAACTTTGACCCCCCTCGGCATTCGTCGGACCGTCCGTTGCGAGGCAGCGGGCGGAGGGGGAGTTGAAGCGAGTGGATACGATCGCGCGGGTTCGGCGGGCCTTTCATGTCCAAGGCTGGTCAGTGAAGAAGATCACG
>JACXUX010000307.1 GCA_014763725.1 Rhodobacterales bacterium | reverse complement strand
GCCAGATCATCGAAACCTCGAACCGGGCGGCGCGCGGCGCGCTGCGGGTGGGGGCGGGGCTGGTCACGCTGGGCTGCCCGCCGCAGGCCCTGGCCGAGAATGCCGCGCGGCTGGATGCGGTGATGCTGCGCCCGCTGGCCGATGGGGCGGGGCTGGCCGCGCTGCTGGCGGACGGGCGGATCCGCGCGCTGTGCCTGGGGCCCGGTCTGGGCACCGAAGGGGCCGCGCACGATCTGGTCGCGGCCGCCCTGGCCGCGGGCCGGCCCGCGGTGCTGGATGCCGATGCGCTGACGCTGATCGCGGTCCGCCCCGACCTGACCCGCGCGCTGCACCCGGCCTGTGTGCTGACGCCGCATGGGGGCGAGTTCGCCCGCCTCTTTCCCGATCTGGCCGCCCGGATGCAGGGGCCCGTCGACCGCGGCCCCGCCTTTTCGCGGCTGGATGCCGCGCGGGCGGCGGCGGCGCGGGCGGGCTGCACCGTGCTGCTGAAGGGCCCCGACACGGTGATCGCCACGCCGGATGGTCAGGCCGCGATCCACGCGGCCGTCGGGGACCGCGCGGCGCCCTGGCTGGCCACGGCGGGGGCGGGCGACGTTCTGGCCGGGCTGATCGCGGGCCTGCTGGCGCGGGGGCAGGCGCCCTTCCCCGCCGCCTGCGTCGCGGCCTGGCTGCATGTCGAGGCCGCGCGCCGCTTCGGCCCCGGCCTGATCGCCGAGGACCTGCCCGAGACCCTGCCCGCCGTGCTGCGCGATCTGATGGCGGCGGGCTGACCGGGCGCACGCGCCCTGCCCTGCCGCAGGCCCGTTGTGGACGCACCCGGCCGGCCGGAACAAAGGTGCCAGGGCCCGCAGGCCCCGGCCCAATCGGCAGAGGCGCGACCACTGAGCCGGACCGGCCTGCGCGAGATCTCGCACCGGGGCCCATCAAAGTCGGGAAGATCGTCAAGGCCCGGGCCGATGCCTGACCCGCACCCGGGCGCGGCGCGAACGCGGCGCCGCCCGCAGGCCCCCGCTGCGGTGAGAGGCGTTTCAGCCGCCGTCGCCGACCGGCCCCCCGCAGACACCGACGCGCCCGGGATAAGGGAGCGGGACGCGAAGCCCCCGGCAGCGACCGGAAAGGCGCCTCAGGCCGAAGGCTGGCTCTCGGGCACCGCGACCTGTTCGCTGCCCAGATCGAAGGCCGGGCCCAGTGCCACCACCGCGCGCGGCAGGACCAGCGTGATCAGCCGGACGGGCCCCAGCGCCTCGACCCGGATGCGACGGCCATCTGCCAGAGAGGACGCCGCAACCAACCCAGCCCCTGCCCCGCCCCCGCGCAGCCGCACCGGCTGGCCCGCGCGCAACCGCAGCGTCCGGTCGGGCCCCGCGGCCCCCAGCGCGCCGGGCAGGAAACGCACCGCCAGACCGGGATCCGCGCGCTGCGCCAGCACCTGATGCACCGCCACCGCGCCCTCGCGGCAGATCAGCCGGTCGCCCGGCAGCACATGATCGACCGGCACCAGCCCGTCGAGCGTGATCACCTCGGTGCCCGCCGGCAGCACCAGCGCCGACGCCGCACCGCCCGCCGCAACGGGATCGGACCGCATGTAACCCATGAGAACGCCGCCTGTATGGTGGTCTGTTTCTGCTCGTTATCGGTTAAGAATAGCCTAATCCCGGCGGAGTGGCGATAATTTTCCGCAATCGCGCAACAGCGCCCCCGCCCGACGCGGCCCCGGGGCCACGCTTTTTCCTCTCGCATCCCCGGGCACGCTTTGCTAGACACGGGCGCAATTCCGGTCCGGGCCGCGAGTGACGTCGCGGCACGGCCCGAGTGTTGTGCGGGTGTGGCGGAACTGGTAGACGCACCGGATTTAGGTTCCGGCGCCTTTGGCGTGGGGGTTCAAATCCCTTCACCCGCACCAGATAGGGATAGAAGGACGGAACATGCAGGTCACCGAGACCCTGAACGACGGTCTGAAGCGCGCCTATACCATCACGGTGACGGCGGCCGAGCTGGATGCCAAGGTGCAGGAAAAGCTGATCGAGGCCCAGCCCGAGATCGAGATGAAGGGCTTCCGCAAGGGCAAGGTGCCGCTGGCGATCCTGCGCAAGCGGTTCGGCCAGCGCCTGCTGGGCGATGCGATGCAGGATGCCATCGACGGCGCGATGAAGGCGCATTTCGAGGCCACCGGCGACCGCCCCGCGCTGCAGCCCGAGGTCAGGATGGTCGGCGGCGAGACCTGGACCGAGGGCAATGACGTCGTGGTCGAGATGACCTACGAGGCGCTGCCCGCCATCCCCGACCTGGACGCCAGCCAGATCGTGCTGGAACGTCTGGTCGTCACCCCCGACGAGACCGCCGTGAACGAGGCGCTGGCCAATCTGGCCGAGAACGCCAAGTCCTTTGACGACCGGCCCGAGGGCGAAGCCGCCCAGTCGGGCGACCAGGTGACGATCGACTTTGCCGGCTCGATCGACGGCACGCCCTTCGAGGGCGGCGCGGCCAGCGACTATCCGCTGGTGCTGGGGTCGGGTGCGTTCATCCCGGGCTTTGAGGAGCAGCTGGTCGGCGCCAAGGCGGGCGACGAGGTGCAGGTGAAGGTCAGCTTCCCCGAAACCTACGGCGCCGCCCATCTGGCCGGCAAGGACGCGGTCTTTGCCTGCACCGTCAAGTCGGTCAAGGCCCCGGCCGCCGCCGCCATCGACGACGCGCTGGCGCAGAAATACGGTGCCGACGATCTGGAGGCGCTGAAGGGCCAGATCCGCGACCGTCTGGTCGCCGAATATGCCGGCGCCGCCCGCGCGGTGCTGAAGCGCGCGCTGCTCGACCGGCTGGACGAGATGGTGAAGTTCGACCTGCCCGGCGCGCTGGTCGCGGCCGAGGCCGGCCAGATCGCGCACCAGCTGTGGCATGAGGAACATCCCGACCACCACGGCCACGACCATCCGTCGATCGAGCCCACGGACGAGCACCGCAAGCTGGCCGAACGCCGCGTGCGCCTGGGCCTGTTGCTGGCCGAAGTGGGCCGCAAGGCCGAGATCACCGTGACCGATGCCGAGATGACCCAGGCCGTGCTGCAGGCCGCGCGCCAGTATCCGGGCCAGGAACGGCAGTTCTTCGAATTCGTGCAGAAGAACGGCCAGATGCAGCAGCAGCTGCGCGCCCCGATCTTCGAGGACAAGGTCGTCGACCATATCGTCGCCTCGGCCCAGGTGACCGAGAAGCCGGTGGACAAGGACGCCCTACAGCAGGCCATCGAAGCCCTGGACGAGATGTAGGATCGCGATCCTTCTGCGAAGGATCAGGGCCGCGCCCCCCGGGCGCGGCCCTTTCGTTTCCCGCATGGACCCGCGGACCGGAGGCGCGGCCGACAGGGTGAGCGGGGGGCTTTGCGCCCCCCGGACCCCCCGCAAGGTATTTG
>JACXUX010000306.1 GCA_014763725.1 Rhodobacterales bacterium | reverse complement strand
ATGCAGCGCTCGGCGCCTTCGCCGTCCTCGGACGGGGCGGTGATGTGATAGGCATCGCCCGACATGCCGTATCCCAGCACCTCGGCATAGATCTTCGCGCCGCGGGCCTTGGCGTGCTCGTATTCCTCAAGGACCAGGATGCCCGCGCCCTCGCCCATGACAAAGCCGTCGCGGTCCGCGTCATAGGGGCGGCTGGCCTTGTCGGGTTCATGCGCCCACTTGGTCGACAGCGCCTTGCAGGCATTGAAGCCGGCGATGCCGATCTCGCAGATCGCCGCCTCGGCGCCGCCGGCGATCATCAGGTCCGCCGCGCCATACTTGATCATCCGCGCGGCATCGCCGATCGCATGCGCCCCGGTCGAGCAGGCGGTGACAACCGCGTGGTTCGGGCCCTTGAAGCCATAGCGGATCGCGATCTGGCCCGAGATCAGGTTGATCAGCGCGCCCGGCACGAAGAAGGGCGAAACCCGCCTGGGCCCCTTCTCCTTCATCATGATCGTGGTGTTGGCGATCGAATTCAGCCCGCCGATGCCCGACCCCACAAGCACGCCGGTGCGCAGCTTTTCGGCCTCGGGCAGGTCCGCGATCCCCGCATCCTCGACCGCCTGAACCGCCGCGGCCAGGCCGAAGACGATGAAATTGTCGACCTTGCGCTGGTCCTTCGGCTCCATGTAGCGATCGGCATTGAAGGTGCCGTCGCTGCCGTCGCCGCGCTTCACTTCGCAGGCATAGGTGGTGATCACGTCCTTCGCGTCGAACTGGGTGATGGGCCCGCCGCCCGACCGCCCCTCAAGCAGACGCTGCCAGGTCAACTCCACCCCGTCCGCCAAAGGCGTCACAAGCCCAAGCCCGGTGACGACGACACGACGCATGCTGCGGCCCTCCGATGATGTGCCGACCGTGGATACACAGCCCCCGCGCGCCGTGCAACACACCGCGCATCCGGGCGGCCCTGTGCCGCGCAGCCGGTCGGGCCGTCAAGCGGTCGGGCGGAAATGAAAACGGCGCCCGCTGGGGCGCCGTCAGGCCGAACGGCCGATCCGAAACCCGGCTGCGCCTACTGCGCGGCCGAGATGAACTTGACCGCGTCGCCGAAGGTCTGGATCGTCTCGGCCGCGTCGTCGGGGATCTCGATGCCGAATTCCTCTTCGAAGGCCATCACCAGCTCGACCGTGTCGAGGCTGTCGGCGCCGAGGTCGTCGATGAACGAGGCGTTCTCGGTCACCTTGTCATCTTCCACGCCCAGATGTTCGACGACGATCTTCTTCACGCGATCGGCGATGTCGCTCATGGTTCTTCCTCTGTCTCGCGGGCGGTGATCGCCCGCCCCGTCTGTCTGTCCCTTGCCCCGAAGGGCGGCTTCCCCCGCCCGTCCAGGGGCGCAGGCCGGGCGGGTCGCGGCACCGCGCCCCCGCCGTTCTGCGCGCCTATAGCACAGTCGCAGGGCTTGGCAAACGCTTTCCCCCGCGTGGCTGCGGCCCGCCTACAGCATCGCCATGCCGCCGTTCACATGCAGCGTGGCGCCGGTGACATAGCCCGCCTCGGGGCTGGCCAGATACAGCACGGCGGCCGCGATCTCTTCGGGCGCGCCCATCCGGCCGGCGGGGATCTGGCCCAGGATGCGCGCCCTCTGGTCGTCGTTCAGCTTGTCGGTCATGGCGGTCGCGATGAAGCCCGGCGCCACCACGTTCACCGTGATGTTGCGGCTGGCCACCTCGGCCGCCAGCGACTTCGACAGGCCGACCAGACCCGCCTTGGCCGCGGCATAATTGGCCTGGCCGGGGTTGCCCGTGGCGCCCACGACCGACCCGATGTTGACGATCCGGCCCCAGCGCGCCTTCATCATGCCGCGCAGCGCTGCCCGGCACAGCCGGAAGCTGGCCGTCAGGTTCACGTCCAGCACCTGCGACCATTCCTCGTCCGACATGCGCAGGAACAGGTTGTCGCGGGTGATCCCGGCATTGTTCACCAGGATGTCCAGCGACCCCAGCGCGGCGGCGGCCGCCTTGGGCAGCGCCTCGACCGCGGCCGGATCGCCCAGGTCGCAGGCCAGCACATGGGCGCGGCTGCCCAGCTCGGCCGCCAGCGCCTGCAGCGGCGCCTCGCGCGTGCCCGACAACGCGACCGTGGCCCCCGCCGCATGCAGCGCGCGCGCCACCGCCCCCCCGATGCCGCCCGAGGCGCCGGTGATCAAGGCGCCCTTCCCCGTCAGATCGAACATGATCCGCCCTCCGTCTGTTGCTGGGGTCCGTCTTCGCCGCCGGGCTTAGCAGCCCCGCCGCCGCCGCGCCACCGTCAAGCGGTCGTGGACGCGGACCTCAGCCCGCGGGCGGCGCGACCGCGGCGGCCACCTCCTCGGGCGTGCCGACCGCGCGGCAGGCGATGTCGCGCGCGATCCGCCGCACCAGGCCCGACAGCGTCCTGCCGGCGCCGATCTCCCACATCTCGGTCACGCCCTGGGCAGCCATCCAGGCCACGGACTCGCGCCAGCGCACCGCGCCCGTCACCTGTTCGACCAGCAGCGCGCGCAGGCTTTCGGGGTCGCTGACCGCCTCGGCCCGCACATTGGCCACGACCGGCACCAGCGGCCGCGCGATCGTCACGCCGGCCAGGGCCGCGGCCATCGCCTCGGCCGCGGGCTGCATCAGCGCGCAATGGAAGGGCGCGCTGACCGGCAGCATCACCGCCCGTTTCGCGCCCCGGCCGCGGGCGTTCTCGACCGCGCGTTCCACCGCGGCGCGGTGGCCGCTGATCACCACCTGTGTGGGGTCGTTGTCATTGGCGGCCTGGCAGACCTGGCCCTGCGCGGCCTCGGCCGCCACGGCGGTCGCCGCCGCCAGATCCAGCCCCAGCAGGGCAGCCATCGCGCCCTGGCCCACCGGCACCGCGGACTGCATCGCCTCGCCCCGCAGCCGCAGCAGCCGCGCGGTGTCCGACAGGCTCAGCGCCCCCGCCGCACACAGCGCCGAATATTCCCCCAGGCTGTGGCCCGCGACATAGGCCGCGGCCGTCACCTCGACCCCCTCGGCCCGCAGCGCGGCCATCGCCGCCAGCGAGGTCGCCATCAGCGCGGGCTGGGCATTGCGCGTCAGCGTCAGCGTCTCGATGTCGCCCTCCCAGATCAGCTGCGACAGCTTCTCGCCCAGCGCCTCGTCGACCTGATCGAAGACGGCGCGCGCCTCGGGCCAGGCCTCGGCCAGCGCGCGGCCCATGCCGATGGTCTGGGCGCCCTGGCCGGGGAACAGGAATGCGCGGGTCATCTGGATCTCCGTGAATGGCTGCGTTTGGCTGCGCGGCATAGCGCGCCCCCCCGCGCGACGCAATCGCCGCACAGGCGCTGTGCGGCCCGCGGGCTGGGAAGGGGCGCGCGGCCCGCCTAGCTGTGGGGCATCCGCCGCAAGAGGTTGCCCATGTCCGCCCCC
>JACXUX010000305.1 GCA_014763725.1 Rhodobacterales bacterium | reverse complement strand
CGACCCGGCCACCGATGCGGGCCCGGCCTATGCCGAATTGTGCGTCACGTCGAACTTCACCTTCCTGACCGGCGCCTCGCACCCCGAGGAACTGGTGACCCGCGCCGCCGAACTGGGGCTGGCGGCCATCGCCATCACCGATCGCAACTCGCTGGCCGGGGTGGTGCGGGCGCATGTGGCGCTGCGCGAACTGGCCCGCCGCCGGGCCGAGGCCGCCGCCGCCCCCCTGCCCGTGCGGTCGCAGCAGCGCCTGGACCCGTCCAGCCGCCAGCCCGAAGCCGGCGCGGCCGCCCCGGGCCTGGCCACCGCGGGGCTGCGCGCGCTGCCCCGGCTGGTGGTGGGCAGCCGGCTGGTGCTGACCGATACCGCCACCGAATGGCTGGCCCTGCCCACCGACCGGCCGGCCTATGCCCGGCTGTCGCGCCTGCTGTCGCTGGGCAAGCGGCGGTCGGGCAAGGGCGGCTGCAGCCTGACGCTGGACGACCTGATCGCCGCGGCCGAGGGGATGATCCTGATCGCCCTGCCGCCAGACCCGCTGACGGGACCGCTGACGGGGCCGCCCGACGACCCCGCCCTGTCGCGCATCGCCCGCCACTGCCCCGGCCGCGCCTTTCTGGGCGCAGCACCACGCTATGACGGGCAGGATCAGCGCCGCCTGGACCGGCTGGCGCTGTGGGCGCAGCGGCTGGCCCTGCCCCTGGTGGCGGTGGGCGACGTGCTGATGCACCGCGCCCACCGCCGGGCGCTGGCCGATGTGCTGACCTGCCTGCGCGAGGGCTGCACGATCGACACCATCGGCCGCCGCGCCCTGCCCAATGCCGAACGCCGGCTGAAACCGGCGGCCGAGATGGCGCGGCTGTTCCACCGCCACCCCGCCGCGCTGCGCCGGTCGGTCGAGATCGCCGACCGCTGCGGCTTTTCGCTGGACGAACTCAGTTACCAATACCCCGATGAGGTGACGGGGGGCGAACCCGCCCAGGCGCGGCTGGAACGGCTGGTCGAACAGGGCCTGGCCGATCCCGCGCGCTATCCCCATGGCATCACCGACGAGATCCGCGCCCGCATCGCGCGCGAACTGGCGCTGATCCGGGACAAGGCCTATGCGCCCTATTTCCTGACCGTGCATGACATCGTGGCCTTTGCCCGGTCGCAGGGCATCCTGTGCCAGGGCCGCGGATCGGCGGCCAATTCGCTGGTCTGCTATACGCTGGGCATCACCGAGGTGCCGCCGGGCACCACGCTGATGGTGTTCGAACGCTTCATCTCGGCCGAGCGGGACGAACCGCCCGACATCGACGTGGATTTCGAACACGAACGCCGGGAAGAGGTGATCCAGCACATCTATGCCACCTATGGCCGCCACCGCGCCGGGCTGACGGCGACGGTGATCCATTTCCGGTCACGCGCCGCGGTGCGCGAGGTGGGCAAGGTCATGGGCCTGGGCCAGGACATGGTGGCCGCGATCGCAGGGCTGGGCTGGGGCTGGTCCTCGGCCCCGCCCGACCCCGCGCAGCTGGCCGAGCTCGGGCTGGACCCGACCGACCGGCGGCTGGCGCTGACGCTGCGGCTGATCGCCGAGATCATCGGCTTTCCCCGGCATCTCAGCCAGCATGTCGGCGGCTTCGTCATCACCCGCGACCGGCTGGACGAGATCTGTCCGATCGAGAATGCCGCGATGGAGGGGCGCACCGTCATCGAATGGGACAAGGACGACATCGACGCGCTGGGCATCCTGAAGGTCGACGTGCTGGCGCTGGGCATGCTGACCTGCCTGCGCAAGGGGTTCGACCTGCTGGACCGGCACGAACGGCTGCCGATGAGCCTGGCCACCGTCCCGCGCGAGGATCCGCGCGTCTACGACATGCTGTGCCGGGCCGATGCGGTGGGGGTGTTCCAGGTGGAAAGCCGGGCGCAGATGAACTTCCTGCCGCGGATGCGGCCGCGCGAATTCTACGACCTGGTGATCGAGGTGGCGATCGTCCGCCCCGGGCCGATCCAGGGCGGCATGGTCCACCCCTATATCCGCCGCCGCAACGGGCAGGAACCGGTCGACTGGCCGTCCGAGGCGCTGCACGGCGTGCTGGGCCGCACGCTGGGGGTGCCGCTGTTTCAGGAACAGGCGCTGCAGATCGCGGTGGTGGGCGCGGGCTTTACCCCCGGCGAGGCCGACCGGCTGCGCCGGTCGCTGGCCACCTTTCGCCGGATGGGCACGATCGGCACCTTCCGCGACCGCTTCGTGCAGGGGATGCTGGCCAACGGCTATGACCCCGACTTCGCGCAGCGCTGCTTTGACCAGATCGAGGGCTTTGGCGAATACGGCTTTCCCGAAAGCCATGCCGCCAGTTTCGCGATCCTGGTCTATGCCTCGGCCTGGATGAAATGCCACCATCCGGCGGTCTTTGCCTGCGCGCTGCTGAACAGCCAGCCGATGGGCTTCTATGCCCCCGCCCAGATCGTGCGCGATGCGCGCGACCACGGGGTCGAGGTGCGGCCCGTGTCGGTCAACCATTCCGACTGGGACTGCACGCTGGAACGGCGCGGCGACGGGCGGCTGGCGCTGCGGCTGGGGTTCCGCCAGGTCAAGGGCCTGTCCGAGGAGGACGGCCGCTGGATCGCCGCCGCCCGCGGCAACGGCTGGCCCGATGTCGAAAGCCTGTGGCGCCGCGCCGGCATCCGCCCCGAGGTGCTGGCCCGCCTGGCCGAGGCCGATGCCTTTGCCGGGCTGGGCCTGCGCCGGCGCGAGGCGCTGTGGCAGGTGCGCGCGCTGGGGGGGGCGCGGCCGCTGCCGCTGTTCGACCCCGCCGATGGCGAGGGCATCGCCGAACCCGCCGTGACGCTGCCCGCCATGACGCTGGGCGACGAGGTGGTCGAGGATTACCTGGCGCTGCGGCTGTCGCTGCGCGCCCATCCGATGGAGCTGCTGCGCCCCGGCCTGCCCGGGCTGGTGGCGCATGACGGGCTGGCGCAGGCGCAGGGGCGGGTGGCGGTCTGCGGGCTGGTGATCACCCGCCAGCGGCCGGGCACCGCGTCGGGCGTGATCTTCCTGACGCTCGAGGACGAGACGGGCTGCTGCAACGTGGTGGTCTGGCCGCGGGTCTATGACCGGTTCCGCCGCGCCGTGGTGGGCGGGCGGCTGCTGCGGGTGACCGGCCGGATCGAGCGCGAGGGGCCGGTCGTCCATCTGATCGCCGAGGGGATCGAGGACCTGTCGCCGCGGCTGGCCAGCCTGGGCCATGCCGGGGCGCGCGCGATCGACCCCACGCAGGGCCGCGCCGACGAGGCGCGCCGCCCGGTGGCCGGCCGCGGCCCCCCGCCCCGGCCGCGCCACCCGCGCGACCAGGCGCGGGCGCTGTTTCCCAGCCGCGACTTCCACTGACGGGCGCGGCCCGGGCCGCGGGCGGGGCAGAGGGGCGCTGCCCCTCGGCGCTGACGCGCCTCACCCCGGGGTATTTGGG
>JACXUX010000304.1 GCA_014763725.1 Rhodobacterales bacterium | reverse complement strand
CCCCTGGGGCGCGGAAGAGGGGGGCAGACAGCCCCCCTGCCCGGGTCCCGGCCCTCAGACCTCGGGGGCGGGGATGAACTCGGCGTCATCCCCCGGCGGCAGGCGAAACCGGCCATGCGCCCAGTCGCCCGCGCGCCAGGCCTCTTTCGCGGCCGCGATCCGCTCCTTCGAACTGGCCACGAAGTTCCACCAGATATAGCGTGGCCCGCCCATCGCGGCGCCGCCCAGCACCAGCAGCCGCGCCCCCGCCGCGCCCGCGCGCACCGCGATCCGGTCGCCGGGGCGAAAGATCAGCATGCGGCCCGCGTCAAAGCTCTGCCCGCCCTGCGTGACCGATCCGGCCAGGACATAGACGCCGCGGTCCTCATGGTCGTCGGGCAGCGGCAGCGCGGCCCCCGGGTCCAGCTGCGCATCAGCGTAGAACACCTCCATCGGCAGCGCCAGCGGCACCCGCGCCCCCCAGGCCGACCCCAGGATCAGCCGCACCCGCTTGCCCTCGCCCTCCAGCACGGGCAGGTCGGACTTCGGCACATGGGCAAAGGCGGCGGGGGCGTCCTCCTCCGCCTCGGGCAGGGCCAGCCAGGTCTGCACCCCGAACATCCGCAACGGGGCCGCGCGTGCCGCGCCGTCGGTGCGTTCCGAATGGGTGATCCCGCGCCCGGCCAGCATCCAGTTCACCGCGCCCGGCTCGATCCACTGGTCGGTGCCCAGCGAATCGCGGTGGTGCAGCCGGCCGTCCAGCAGATAGGTCACCGTGCCCAGCCCGATATGCGGATGCGGGCGCAAGTCGATGCCCTGCCCGGTCAGGAACTCGGCCGGACCCACCTGGTCAAAGAAGATGAGGGGCCCCACCATCTGCCGCGCGGCCGAGGGCAGCGCGCGGCGCACCTCGAACCCGCCCAGGTCGCGCGCGCGCGGCACGATCACCGTCTCGATCGCATCGACCGCATCGCCCAGCGGTACGTCGGGGTCCAGGGCGGGGTTCCAGCTCATGCGCGCCTCCTGTCATCACTTCCCCAAGGATGGGACCGCCGGACGCCCCCGTCATCCCCTGCCCGCGCAGGGCCATGGTGCGCCGGTGCAGGGCTGCCGCAGCGCTTGTAGCCTGCCGCCCCCTCGTCTAATCAGGTTCCGACACCACAGGCGGACCCCATGCGCATCCTGATCACCAATGACGACGGCATCAATGCCCCGGGCCTGACGGTCCTGGACCAGATCGCGGCCGAGATCGCGGGTCCGGGGGGCGAGGTCTGGACCGTCGCGCCCGCCTTCGAACAGTCCGGCGTGGCCCATGCCATCAGCTATACCCATCCGATGATGATCGCGCGCCTCGCCCCCCGCCGCTATGCGGCCGAGGGCAGCCCCGCCGACTGCGTCCTGGCCGCGATCTATGACGTGCTCGAAGGGGCGAAACCCGACCTGATCCTGTCGGGGGTGAACCGGGGCAACAATGCCGCGGAAAACGTGCTCTATTCCGGCACCGTGGGCGGCGCGCTGGAAGGCGCGCTGCAGGGCGTGCCGTCGATCGCGCTCAGCCAGTTCCTGGGGCCGCAGACGGCCGACCTGGACGATCCGTTCCAGGCCGCGCGGGTGCATGGCGCGGCCGTGGTCCGCCGCCTGGTCGACCGCGGCCTGTGGGACGGCGACGACTACCGGCTGTTCTACAACGTCAACTTCCCGCCCTGCGGGGCGGCGGGGGTGCGGGGGATGCGGGTGGCGGCCCAGGGCTTTCGCCGCGACACGGCCTTCGGGGTGGAACCGCATCTGGCGCCCTCGGGCCGACGGTTCCTGTGGATCAAGGGCGGCCCGCAGCACACGCCCACCCTACCCGGCACCGATGCCGCTGTGAACCTGGACGGCTGGATCAGCGTCACGCCCATGCGCGCCGACCTGACCGCGCATGACCGCCTGGCCGAGCTGGAGGCGCGCCTGGCATGACCGCGGCCGGCGACGGACCCGAGGAACCCGACGGTCTGGCCGAACGCAAGATGCGTTTCCTGTTCGCGCTGCGCTCGCGCGGGGTGACCGATCCGCGCGTGCTGATGGCGATGGAACGGATCGACCGCGGCCGGTTCGTCCGCGGCGTCTTTGCCGACCGCGCCTATGAGGACATGCCCCTGCCCATCGCCTGCGGCCAGACCATCAGCCAGCCCTCGGTCGTGGGGCTGATGACCCAGGCGCTGGCGGTCACGCCGCGGGACAAGGTGCTCGAGGTCGGGACCGGCTCGGGCTATCAGGCGGCGGTGCTCAGCCTGCTGGCGCGGCGGGTCTACACGGTCGACCGCCACCGCCGCCTGGTGCGCGAGGCGGCCGACCTGTTCGCCACGCTCGACCTGACCAACATCACCGCGCTGACCGCCGACGGCAGCTTTGGCCTGCCGGAACAGGCGCCCTTCGACCGCATACTGGTGACCGCCGCGGCCGAGGACCCGCCCGGCCCCCTCTTGGCCCAGTTGAAGATCGGGGGTATCATGGTGCTGCCGGTGGGCCAGTCCGACACGGTGCAAAGTCTGATCAAGGTCACCCGGCTGGACCGGGGTTTCGATTACGAAGAGCTTCGTCCGGTCCGTTTCGTTCCCCTGGTGGAAGGGCTGGGCCAGGATTAGGCGCCGTCCGGACCGGGCACCGCCCCGGCCGCAATCCAGCCCGGACCGGGGACCACCCCGGCCAGACATGAGGCAGAGCAATGACATCCCTGCGCGCGGCAACCCGTGTCCTGATCCTGGGCGGCACCCTTGGCCTGGCGGCCTGTTCCGACGACTTCGACTGGGACCTGCGGTCGGACAGCGGCCTGAACACGGCCGAGGCCGCGCGCGCCGCCGCCACCGCCGACCGGCCGCGGCCCGATGACCGCGGCGTGATCTCCTATCCCAGCTATCAGGTGGTGGTGGCCCGGCGCGGCGATACAGTCGCGGGCATCGCCGCGCGCCTGGGGCTCGAGCCCGGCGAACTGGCCCGCGTCAATGCCCTGACGCCCGACACCGCGCTGAACCAGGGCGAGGTTCTGGCCCTGCCGCGGCGGGTGGCCGAACCCTCGCCCGCCACGGGGGCGGCCACCACCGGCCCGATCACCCCCGAAACGGTCGAGGTCACGACCCTGGCCGCCGCCGCCATCGACCGGGCCGAGGGCAGCGCGGCCCCCGCCGCCGCCCCTGCCGCGGCCCCCCGCACCAGCGGCACTGAACCCGTCCGCCACCGCGTGGCGCGCGGCGAAACCGCCTTTTCCATCGCCCGCACCTATGGCGTCAGCGCGCGTGCGCTGGCCGAATGGAACGGCCTGCCCGCCGACATGGCGGTGCGCGAGGGGCAGACCCTGCTGATCCCCGTCACGCTCGAGGATCGCGCCCAGGCCGCGGCCAGCGTGCCGCCGGTGCCCGAACCGCCCGGCGCAGGCTCGGCCACGCCCCTGCCGCAGGCCATTCCCCTGACCGTTCTCTATGAGGACGACGATCTGATCGTGATCGAC
>JACXUX010000303.1 GCA_014763725.1 Rhodobacterales bacterium | reverse complement strand
GGCCACGGCCCTGGCCGCGCTGACCGGGGCCGCCGGCGGGGCGGGGGGCGTGGCCACCACGCTGGCCGAACTGCCCGTGACGGTGACGGTGATCCTGCATGCCATCCGCACCGCGGCGCGTGAGGCAGGCTATGACCCCGACGATCCCGCGATCCGCGCCGAATGCCTGCGCACCTTTGCCATGGGCTCGCCCCTGTCGCAGGATGACGGGGTCAATACCGGCTTCCTTGGCGCGCGCCTGACGCTGACCGGCCCCGCGCTGCACGGGGTCATCGCCTCGGTCGCGCCGAAGCTGGCGGCCGCGCTGGGGCAGAAGCTGGCGCTGCAGGCCGTCCCCGTGCTGGGCGCCGCCGCCGGCGCCGCGGTCAATGCGGCCTTCCTGACCTATTACCGGGAACTCGCGCGCATCCGCTTTGCCCTGCTGCGCCTGTCGGAAACGCATGGCGTCGAACCGGTCCTGACCGCCTTCGCCCAGGCTGCCCGTCCGCCCCGCATCACCCGCGCCTGACCCGCGGCCCCGATGTCCCCTTCCTCTTGACCCAAATACCCCGGGGGGTGAATTCGGCCCCGCGGGCCGAAGAGGGGGGCAGCGCCCCCCTGCCTTGCCCGCCCTACAGCGCGCGCCAGCCGATGTCGCGCCGGCAGAACCCGCCGGGCCAGTCGATCCGGTCCACCAGCCCATAGGCGCGGGCGCGCGCCTCGGCCAGGCTGTCGCCGCGCGCGGTCACCCCCAGCACACGCCCGCCCGCGGCCACCAGGCGGCCGTCGCGGCTCGCCGTGCCGGCATGGAACACCATGTGCCGGCTGTCCTCGGGCAGGGCGTCCAGACCGCCGATCGCGCTGCCCGTCTCGGGCGTGCCGGGATAGCCGCGCGCGGCCAGCACCACGCACAGCGCATGATCCTCGGCCCAGCTCACCTGCGCGTCGGCCAGCCGGCCCTCGGCGCAGGCCAGCATCAGGTCCAGCGCCTGCGCCCCCAGCCGCATCATCAGCACCTGCGCCTCGGGGTCGCCGAAACGGGCGTTGAACTCGACCAGCCGCGCCTCGCCGTCCGCGATCATCAGCCCGGCATAGATCACCCCCTGATAGGGCGTGCCGCGGCGGGCCAGCTCGTCCACGCAGGGCTGCACGATCCTGGCCAGGGCCTGTGCCGCGATCGCCTCGGTCAGCACGGGGGCGGGGGAATAGGCGCCCATGCCGCCGGTGTTGGGGCCGGTGTCGCCCTCGCCCACGCGCTTGTGGTCCTGCGCGGTGCCGATGGCCAGGCAGGTCGTGCCATCGGTCAGCACGAAGAAGCTCGCCTCCTCGCCCGCCATGAATTCCTCGATCACCACCTCGGCGCCCGCCGCGCCAAAGGCCCCGCCCAGCATGTCGTCGACCGCGGCCAGCGCCTGATCGACCGTCTCGGCCACCACGACGCCCTTGCCCGCGGCCAGCCCGTCGGCCTTGACCACGATGGGCGCGCCCTGTTCGCGGATGTAGGCGCGGGCGGGCGCGGCTTCGGTGAAGCGGGCATGGCGCGCGGTGGGGGCGCCGCAGGCCGCGCACAGCTCCTTGGTAAAGGCCTTCGACGCCTCGATCCGCGCCGCCGCGGCCGAGGGGCCAAAGGTCAGGATGCCCGCCCCCCGAGTCGCATCGGCCACGCCTGCGGCCAGCGGTGCCTCGGGGCCGATCACCACGAAGTCGATCGCATTCTCTTCGCAGAAGGTGACGACCGAGGCCCGGTCCAGGATGTCCAGATCGGCGCATTCGGCGATGGCCGCGATGCCGGGATTGCCGGGCGCCACGATCAGCCGGTCGCATTTCGGGTTCTGCTTGATCGCCCAGGCCAGCGCATGTTCGCGCCCGCCGCCGCCCAGCACCAGAATGTTCATCGCCGCCCCCGCTTGGCCAAAGACCCGGCGCGTTCTAAGGTCTGGCGCGCCGCATCACAAGCCGAAGGCCCAGTCCCCGTGTCCGATCTGTTCGAAGACCTCGGCCCCGCCCCCGACGCGCCGGGCAACCGGCCCGAATTCACGGTGTCCGAACTGTCGGGCGCCGTCAAACGGGTGATCGAGGGCGAATTCGGCCTGGTCCGCGTCCGGGGCGAGGTGGGGCGCGTCAGCCGCCCGGCGTCCGGCCATCTCTACTTCGCGCTCAAGGACGACCGCGCCACGCTCGACGCCGTCTGCTGGAAGGGCCAGGCCAGCCGGCTGCAGATCCGCCCCGAAGAGGGGATCGAGGTCGTGGCCACCGGCCGCATGACCACCTTTCCCGGCCAGTCCAAGTATCAGCTGATCGTGGACGATCTGGCCCCCGCGGGCATGGGCGCGCTGATGGCCATGCTGGAACGGCGCCGCGCCGCCCTGGCGGCCGAGGGCCTGTTCGACCCCGCGCGCAAGCGGCCGATCCCCTTCCTGCCGGGGGTGATCGGGGTGGTCACCTCGCCCTCGGGTGCGGTGATCCGCGACATCCTGCACCGGCTGCGCGACCGCTTTCCCCGGCCCGTGCTGATCTGGCCCGTGGCCGTGCAGGGCGACAAATGCGCCCCCGAGGTCGCCGCGGCGATCCGCGGCTTCAACGCGCTGGCCCCGGGCGGGCCGATCCCGCGGCCCGACGTGATCATCGTGGCGCGCGGGGGCGGCAGTCTCGAGGATCTGTGGGGCTTCAACGAGGAAATCGTCGTCCGCGCCGCGGCCGAAAGCCGGATCCCGCTGATTTCCGCCGTGGGGCATGAAACCGACACCACGCTGATCGACCTGGCCGCCGATCTGCGCGCGCCCACGCCCACGGCGGCGGCCGAACTGGCGGTGCCGGTGCGGCTGGACCTGATCGCGCAGGTCGACGGTCTGGGCGCGCGCGCCACCCAGGCCGCCGCCCGGGGCCTGGCGCGGCGGGGCGAACGGCTGCGCGACCTGGGCCGCGCGCTGCCCCGGCTGGAGACGCTGCTCGACACCCCCCGCCAGCGGCTGGACCGGGCGGGCGACCGGCTGGCGGCCGCCCTGGGGCTGGCCACGGCGCGGGGGGCGGCGCGGCTGGCCGCGGGGGCGGCGCGGCTGCGCCCCGATCTGCTGGTCCAGGCGCTGGCGCGGCGGGCCGAGCGGCTGGCCGAACGCCAGCGGCTGCTGGACGCGGCTCTCGACCGCCGGCTGGACCGGCGGGCCGAGGCTGCGGCGGGCCTGGCGGCGCGGCTGGCTCCGGCGCTGGCCCGCAGCCTGGCCGAGGCCGCGCGCAGCACCGCCCGCGGCCGGGCCGACCTGGCCGCCCAGGGCGCGCGTCTGGACGCCGCGATGGCCGCGCGGCTGCGGGTGCAGGGCGACCGGCTGGCCACTCTGGACCGGATGCGCGAAAGCCTGGGCCATGCCGCCACGCTGCAGCGCGGCTTTGCCATCGTGCGGGGCGATGGCGCGGTCGTCACCCGCCGCGCCGCGGCCGAGGCCGCCCAGAGCCTCGAGCTGGAATTCGCCGACGGCCGCCTGACGCTGGCCCCCCGCCCGCGCCGGGCCAAGTC
>JACXUX010000302.1 GCA_014763725.1 Rhodobacterales bacterium | reverse complement strand
ACGTCGTTCCTCGCATGGGCGATCGTCAACAACAACCAGCCCGTTCCCGACGTGTTCTCCAAGATGACCAAAATCGCAGCTTCGGGCCGACTGGGCCTAACAGAGGCGCGGTCAGCCCGTGCCGGCACGGATGAAGAGCAACCAGGTCAAGGCTGGAGCGGTCAGGATCATCGCAAGTCCCCAAATCAGCATCGCGCGGAATAGAGCTGGCCGCTCTTCTTCAGGGGCGTTTGCAAGCGTGAGCGCTCCAACCGTAGAAAAGGGGGTTGAGTCCACCACGGTAGCCGAAATCGAAAGAGCGACTATCATGCCCGTGATACCGACCTCACCTTGTGAGAGAAGAGGCACTGCCAGCGGGATGAGAACACCAAGCAGCCCGGCGCTGGAGCCCACGGCTGAGGATACCGCCCCCACCATGCAAAGCAGGAACGCTACAAGCAGGGGGGCGCCCGCCTCGGCGATCCCTCCTCCGATCTCAGTTATGGTACCAAACCTCTGCAATGCGCTAACGAACGTCACCACGCCGCAAATGAGGAGGACCACTGACCAAACGATCCGGCGATCTGCGAGGGCTACACGGCTCGGAAAGCAAAGGTGCAGGAAGGAAGCTGCGAGCAGGGCCAAGAATCCGATATCTATGTCGTAAATCAACGCGCCAGTCCCCACTCCCAAGATGGCGGCTAACGTAACCATCTGATCGGGTCGGAGGGCAACGTCCTCTGAAGCAACCAAGGCTTCCGTAGAACCAGCCGGCCCAACCTCCTCCTGCTCCCTTGCCAACAAGACCGCGGACGCGCCGAGGTCCGCGACGACAGGTGCGGGTCCAACGGCAACAACAGCCCGTCTGCGCAAGAGCAGGGCGGGTCCTCCGAAAAGGAGGTAGATGACCACGGCGAGGGCAATGTTGTACGCCGCATTACTAAAGAACAACTGAGCCGACGAGAAGTGTAGTCCACCTACCTCAGCGGCCGCCTTGACTATAATAGCCAGCCCGTTCAGCGGCGAGAAATTCCCGAGCGCCGAGCCATGCATGAGCATCAACGCCGACATTCGGCGATCGATATGATAGCGTTCTCCGAGATTAAGACACAGCGGCGCTAGCATGGCCACAGCCGCCGGACCGAGCGCCCCGGCTGCGCTCGGGATGGCAGCTACGCCGAAGATGAGCCATGGGACGGCCCCCGGCCGGTCTCCCAACAGCTGCGCAGCTCGCTCAACAAGCCATTGAATGGTCCCATTTGAGGAGGCTATTCCAAATAAATAGGTCACCCCAACCAGCAATACGAACAGGTCGGCCGGGAACCCGGATAGCAGCTCGCGGCTATTTTCTCCGGCAACCAGGCTTCCCACCAAGTATGTCGCAACCAGGCACAGGACGCCTAAGTTAACCGGCCTCAAGGTCCCCACAACAAAGACCAGTACGAGCGCCGCAATGCCAATAACATGGATCGACACGCAAGATTCTCCTTGTGAGGTACCAAGACATGGCGCCGAAATCCACGCGGCCAACCAACTTCTGAACCATCTACTCCGCCGTACTTCCTAACGGCATCAAATGACCGAGGCGTTATTAATAACCTCTGCCTCGGGACTCCTCAAGACCGTCGTCGTAAAAGCTGACTCTGGTCCGTGTCCTTTCCAACCCCTCCGGAGAGAACACGTTGTCTTCCGCCGCAAATACCGGATCGTGCATATTGTGCGTGATGGGACATTTCGACGCCTTCGTTCTAATTCGGTTATCGCAATCTGCGTGCCTTAGAAAGCGCGGGCGCCCGGATCGGACGCCCGCGCCGTTATCGATAAATACCGTCAGTTGTTGGGCGCCCAAATGCGGGCGTATTGTCCCTGCCTATACGGATTATAGTCCATAAAGCGAGCCGTCGTATCGGTATCGAGCGCGGCAGCGCGCTTATTAAGCTCAGCCGGAGTTGTACCCGGCCATTTGCCGGTATCGAGCCGCTTCATCATGGTATCGATGGCTTCCAGCTGTTCAGCCGTGCTGAAATTGCAGTGGCCGGTCGAATTGACATAGGCGGTCCGCACCAAGTCTTCCTTCCCATGCCTTTTTACCTCGGCTTCGTAACCTTCCACAAGGCTGGGCGGAATCTGGTAGTCGTCTACCATGTGGAGGCGGAGAACCGGAATCTTCGGATTGCCGTCGGTAGTCCGGCCCGGCTGTTTCCAGAAGTCCAGCGCATATGGCGAGGCTTTGATTCTCGGAGCACCGTTAACCTTGGCGATGTCGGCGTCCAAATCAGCACCAGCCTTTTTATAAAGTGCACGAACGGCAGCCTTGAGGTGCGGATTCCCCATCTCAAATACTTTCGCATAATCTACATTGTCATTCCACGATAGCTGCTGTCCATACGCCGCATTCTCGAACATGACACGGGCTTCGCCGCCCGGGCTGGAGGTGATCATATCCGCCGAGTAGTATATACTCTTTTGTAGTTCTTCCGGATTATTCAAATCCGGGCGTGTTACCTTGTCGCTCATCCACGCTGGCCATTGGCCGATCGTAAAGGCAAGCACTAGTTGGGCGCGGCCTTGCGGCGACTCCTGCGCTATCCTGACCGCCTTGCGCCATGCCGCCGGCACGTCACCTTCCAATCCATGAGCACTGGCATGCGACGAACCATCATTAGGCATGCCCGTAATCGCAAGATCTTCCATGTTGCCGCCTGCCGCGACGTAGCCCGGTCCAATCAGCGCCTTGAGAGCGAACCAGCCGTCAAAGAAGGAGTTCATAAGCCAAACGGGCGTGTGCGCAGCCAGCGCAACGGAACCATCGATACGATCCGAAAAGTCCTCGGACACGGCGAGTGTAACATGTCCTCCGCCCGAGCACCCCATCTGGATGACGCGCTTGGGCTTACCGAAATTTGCATCCACTTTGTCGAGAACCAAGTCGAGATTTGAGATCTCACGCCTCGGATCATATTGGTACATCCGCATGACATGCCGCGCCGTACCTGCCAGAGCATATCCCCGATTCAATATAGCGTCCTTCGGGTTCGTCGGCGACTCTGGGGTCCAACTAATCCCGAGCGAGCTCGCGATGTCGAGATCACGGATCAAGACGCCGTTCCAATTATTCGGCACCCGTATGATATACGAAGTGCCGTCCGGAAGAGTTCCCCGCTCCTCTTTATACGCCGCACCGGTCACTACCGAGTCAGATTGAGCAATAGCTGGCATGGTGGTTAAATGGCCGATGACAACTGACGCCATCATGATCGAAAGCCAGCCCCGCATCTTGCCTCGATGGCACCGAGACCGTAATTGGTTTGCACGAATTTGCCCGCTATTTCTCATTCCGCTTCTCCTATAAAGCTGCCTCATTTTGGTCATGAGGGCACAATTACCCGGCGGTTCCTCATGCCGATCTGTATATGAATGAAAGGGCTCTGTTGCAAAGATTGGCGGCAGTCAGAGGTAGGCTGTCGCTCTGCGCCGATCAGGCGGCTGCTGCGAAATGGTGGTTGAGCATGCCCATGGCC
>JACXUX010000301.1 GCA_014763725.1 Rhodobacterales bacterium | reverse complement strand
CGCCCCGCCCGGGGTGGACCCGGCCGCCGTGGTGCAGGCGGCGCTGGCGATGGGGGTGGCGCAGCTGTTCGGCAATACCGGCCCCACGGGGCAGCGCGCCATGGCCGCGATGGACCGCCGCCTGGCCGCGCTGGCAACCCAGGGCCTGCCCCCCGCCCAGGCACAGGCGAGCCTGGATCACGGTCGTGCGCTGGCCGCCCATGTGCTGGCCTGGGCCGCGACGGATGGCGGCGCGGTGGTCGACAACATGGGCTTTCCGCACGACTGGCGGCCTGCGCCGGGGCCCGGCCACTGGGTGCCCACCAGCCTGATCCGCCAGCAGCAGACGCCGCTGCTGCCGCATTGGGGCGACAACCGGCCCTTTGTCCTGGCCTCGGGCGCGGCCTGCGGCCTTGCCGCGCCGCCCCCCTACAGCGAGGCGCCGGGTTCCGCCTTTCGCGCCGAGGCTGAGGAGGTCTGGCACGTCTCGAAAGGCCTGACCGAGGAGCAGACGACCATCGCGCGCTTCTGGTCGGACGATCCGATGCTGTCGCCCACCCCGCCCGGCCACTGGGTCGCCATCGCCCTGGCCGAGCTGGAGGGGCAGGCCGCCCCCCTGGCCCGCCGGGCCGAGGTTCTGGCCCTGCTGGGCATCGCCATGTCCGATGCCTTCGTCTGCTGCTGGCACGAAAAGTTCCGCCACGACCTGCTGCGCCCTGTGACCTATATCCATCGCGTGATCGACCCCGATTGGCAGCCCTTGCTGATCACCCCGCCCTTCCCCGAATACCCCAGCGGGCACAGCACGCTGTCGGGCGCCGCGGCCGAGGTGCTGACCGCGCTGTTCGGCCCGGGTCACGCCTTTGTCGACCGCACGCATGAGGATGAGGGCCTGGCCCCCCGCGCCTTTGCCGATTTCCGCGCCGCCGCGGCCGAGGCGGGCATCTCGCGCCTTTACGGCGGGATCCACTTCCGCGCGGCGGTCGAACGGGGGCTGGACCAGGGCCGTTGCGTGGGCGCGGCGGTGGCCGAATTGCGGATGCGCGCATGATCCGACCCCTGGCGGTTCTGGCGCTGCTGGCCGGGCAGGCGGCGGCCGACCCTGTGGTGCCGCGCCTGGCCGACGAAACCGCCACGGCGGGGATCGACCACGCCTATCAGGGCGGATGGGAGCATATCGTGGGCGGGGGCGCTGCGGTCTTCGACTGTTCGGGCGACGGCTGGCCCGAGCTGTTCCTGGCCGGGGGCGCGGCGCCCGCGGCGCTGTTCCTGAACCGGTCCAGCCGCGGCGGGCCGCTGGCCTTTGCCCGCGCCGCAGGTTCGGGGCTGGAGATGGACGCCGTCACCGGCGCCTGGCCTGCCGATCTGGACGGCGACGGGCGGACCGATCTGGTGGTTCTCCGCGTGGGCGCGAACCGGGTGATGCAGGGCCTGGGCGATTGCCGGTTCCGCGATGCGGGGGCCGACTGGGGTTTTGACGGGGGCGACGCCTGGTCGACCGCCGCCGCCATCACCTGGGAGCCGGGCGCGACCTGGCCCACGGTCGCGGTGGGCAACTACATCGACCGCGCCGAAGAGGCCTTTCCCTGGGGCAGCTGCACCGACAACTGGCTGCACCGCCCCGCCGCCCAGGGCCGCGGCTTTGCCCCGCCGCTGGCGCTGACGCCCAGCCATTGCGCGCTGTCGATGCTGTTCACCGACTGGAACCGCCAGGGCCGGCCCAGCCTGCGGGTGTCCAACGACCGCGAATACTACAAGGGCGGGCAGGAACAGCTGTGGCACCTGCCGCCCGGCGACGCGCCGCGTCTTTATTCCGAGGCCGAGGGCTGGGCGCGGCTGCGCATCTGGGGCATGGGCATCGCCAGCCACGACATCACCGGCGACGGCTATCCCGACTATTTCCTGACCAGCATGGCCGACAACAAGCTGCAGGTGCTGGCCGATCCCACCAGCGGCCGGCCCGCCTATGACGACGTGGCCTTTGCCCGCGGCGTCACCGCGCACCGGCCGCATGCCGGGGGGGATGTCCGCCCCTCGACCGCCTGGCACGCGCAGTTCGACGACGTGAACAACGACGGGCGGGCCGATCTGCTGGTGGTCAAGGGCAATGTCTCGACCATGCCCGACTTTGCCGCGCTGGACCCCAACAACCTGCTGTTGCAGCGCGCCGACGGCACCTTTGTCGAGGCGGCGGCCACGGCCGGCGTGGCCAGCCTGCGCACAGGGCGGGGCGGCGCGCTGGCCGACCTGAACCTGGACGGGATGCTGGATCTGGTGGTCGTCAACCGTGGCGAGGCGGCCGAGATCTGGCGCAACACCGGCCCCGTGGCGGGCGGGTTCGCCGCGCTGCGCCCACAGCAGCCCGGCCCCAACCGCGATGCCGTGGGCGGCTGGATCGAGCTGCGCCAGGGCGGCACCGTCCAGCGGCATGAAATCACGCTGGGCGGCGGGCATGGCGGGGGCGTGCTGGGGTTCCGGCACTTCGGCCTGCCGGGGCCGGGCCCGGCCGAGGTGCGCGTGCTCTGGCCCGACGGGACGGCGGGCGACTGGCAGGCGCTGCCCGGCCCCGGCCACTGGCACCTGCCGCGCGGGGGCGCGCCCGACCCCTGGGACCCGGGGCCCGCGGCGCTTGGCACTGGACCTTGACCGCCCGATCGGCCATAGAGAAACCGAACGCAGCCGGAGGACTCCGATGGAGTTTCTGAAACGCCTTCTGACCTGGTGGAACGGTCAGACGCTGGGCACCCAGATCTTTACCGCCCGGCATGGCGTGCGGGTGGGCCAGGACGATCAGGGCAACACCTATTACCAGTCCCGCGACGGCAAGCGCCGCTGGATCATCTACAAGGGCGAGATGGAGGCGACCCGCGTCTCGCCCGACTGGCATGGCTGGCTGCACTTCACCTGGGACCAGCCCCCGACCGAGGCCCCGCTGAAGCACAAGGCCTGGGAAAAGCCGCATCAGGAAAACCTGACCGGCACCGCCGCTGCCTATGCCCCGCCCGGTTCGATCCGTCGCGCCCATCCGGTCGCGCGCGCGGATTACGAGGCCTGGACGCCCGAGTGATGGCCGAGAATCCGTCAGAAGTGATCGTCGGCGGCGCGGTGCTGGCCGCCGCCCTGGGGTTCCTGGTGTTCATTGGGCAGGCCACGGGCTTTGGCACCGGGCGGGGCGGCACCTATCCGCTGACGGCCAGCTTTCGCGCGGTCGACGGCATCACCGTGGGGTCCGACGTGCGGCTGGCCGGCGTCAAGGTGGGCACGATCACCGCGCTGGAGCTGAACCCCCAGACCTTTTACGCCGATGCCACGATCGCGGTCCGCGAGGACATCCAGCTGCCCGAGGACAGCGCGATCCTGATTTCGTCCGAGGGGCTCCTGGGCGGCAACTATGTCGAGATCGTGCCCGGCGGCGCGCTGGATGTGCTGCCCGCAGGCGCGAAGATCGAGGATACGCAAGGGTCCGTCAGCCTGGTCACGCTGCTGATGAAGTTCGTCTCGGCCCAGGCCGACGGGGGCGGGGC
>JACXUX010000300.1 GCA_014763725.1 Rhodobacterales bacterium | reverse complement strand
TGGCCAGATCGGCGCTGGTCGCCAGCTGGGGCGAGTTCACGCCCGATACCATGGGCCTGACCGAGGTCGCCCGCCAGCGCCCCGCCCTGCGGCGCGATCAGCCGTCGAAGTTGATCTCTTCCATGATCTTCAGCGCGGCGGGGCGCTGGCGGGCGACCTCGGTCAGGCCCATGGTATCGGGCGTGAACTCGCCCCAGCTGGCGACCAGCGCCGATCTGGCCACCCCCGGCTTGACCGGGAATTCGTGGTTGGTCTCGGCATAGATCGCCTGCGCCCGGTCGGACGACAGCCATTCCATGAACTGCAGCGCGGCCTCCTTGTTCGGGGCGGCCCTGGTCATCGCCACGCCCGAGACGTTCAGGTGTGTGCCTGCGCCCTGAAACACCGGGAAGTCGACGCGCACCGTCTCGGCGGCCTCCTTCTGCTCGGGGTTGTTCAGCATCTGGCCGATGTAATAGGTGTTGCCGATGGCGATGTCGCATTCGCCCGCGGCGATGGCCAGCACCTGGTCGCGGTCGCCGCCGGCGGGCTTGCGGGCCAGGTTGGCCTTCAGCCCCTCGGCCCAGGCGCGGGCTTCGTCCTCGCCATGGTGGGCGATGACGGCGGCCAGCAGGGCGATGTTGTAGTCGTTGGTCCCCGACCGGGTGCAGATGCGGCCCTTCCACTTGTCAGAGACCAGGTCCTCATAGGTCGTCACCTCGCCCGGGGCCACGCGGTCCTTGTGGGCATAGACGATGCGGGCGCGGGCGGTCAGGCCGAACCAGTGATCGCCCTCATCCCGCAGGGCGGCGGGGATGTTGGCCTCCAGCACCTCGGACTGCACCGGCTGGGTCACGCCCGCATCGACCACCTGCTGCAGCCGCGCGATGTCGACCGTCAGCACCAGATCGGCCGGGCTGCGGTCGCCCTCGGCCACCAGACGTTCGACCATGCCCTTGTCGACAAAGGCGATGTTCACCGCGATGCCGGTTTCCGCGGTGAAGGCGTCGATCAGCGGCTGGATCAGTTCCGGCTGGCGGTGCGAATAGACGTTCACCTCGGCGGCCAGCGCGGGCAGTGCGGTGGTCCCCAGGGCCAGGGCGGCAAGGGTCAGACGCAGGTTCATTGGCGACTCCTTCAGTCGGGAATTCAGTGCCGCCGTTAAACCCTAGTCTTTTTGTCAGGTCAATGCCCGAGTGAGGCAATCAGGAATTCGGCCCCGCCCGTTCCTCGGCCTTGGCGCGGGTCCACAGGGCGTCCATCTCCTCCAGCGTGCTGTCGGCGGGGCGGCGGCCGGTTTCGGCCAGCCAGGCCTCGATCCGGGCGAATCGGCGGGTGAACTTGGCATTGGCCGCGCGCAGCGCCGCCTCGGGGTCGACCTCCAGGTGCCGGGCCAGGTTTGCCATGACAAACAGCAGATCGCCCATTTCCTCGGCCACCTCGGCCTGGGTCAGGCGGTCGCGCGCCTCGACCAGTTCGGCGGCCTCCTCGGCGATCTTGGCCACGACCTGGGCCGTGTCGGGCCAGTCAAAGCCCACGCGGGCCGCGCGTTTCTGCAGCTTGACCGCGCGGGTCAGCGCGGGCAGCGCCAGCGCCACCCCGTCCAGCGTGCCCGCGCGCGCGCCGCGTTCGGCGGCCTTTGCGGCCTCCCAGTCGGCGGTCTGCTGGTCGGGGGTCTTGTCGCGGCTGGCCGCGCCGAAGACATGCGGATGGCGCGCCACCATCTTGTCGCTGATCGCCGTGATCACGTCGGGCAGGGCGAAATGACCGGCCTCCTGCGCCATCTGCGCATGATAGACCACCTGCAGCAGCAGGTCGCCCAGTTCCCCCGGCAGTTCGTCCCAGGCGCGGCGCGCGATGGCATCGGCCACTTCATGCGCCTCTTCCAGCGTGTAGGGGGCGATCGTGTCGAAGGTCTGGACGATGTCCCAGGGGCAGCCGGTCGCGGGGTCGCGCAGGCGGCGCAGGATTTCGGCCAGCCGGTCCAGCCCGGCCGTGCGGTCCTGCACCAGTTTGTCGCTTTCCGTTGCGTCAGGGGGCGTGGGGGGCATTGCGGGCCTGTCGGTTTTCGGGTTCGCTTCCGGCTTACGTTTCCCGAATGCCGGAGTCCACCATGCCCGTCCTGAACCGCATCGCCGCCCTGTCGGACGAGATGACTGCCTGGCGGCGGCACCTGCACCAGCACCCCGAGCTGACCTTCGACTGTCCGGCGACCGCGGCCTATATCGCCGGCCGGCTGCGCGACTTCGGCGTGGACGAAATCCACCCGGGCATCGCCCGCACCGGGATCGTCGCGATCATCAACGGCCGGGGGCCGGGGCCCACGATCGGGCTGCGCGCCGACATGGATGCGCTGCCGATCCAGGAAACCTCGGGCGCGGCGCATGCCTCGACCGTGCCGGGCCGGTCGCATGCCTGCGGCCACGACGGGCATGTGACCATGCTGCTGGGCGCGGCGAAATATCTGTGCGAAACGCGCCGCTTTGCCGGCCGTGTCGCGCTGATCTTCCAGCCGGCCGAAGAGGACGGCGGCGGCGGCGAGGTGATGGTGGCCGAGGGCGTGATGGACCGGTTCGGCATCGGCCAGGTCTATGCGCTGCACAATGCGCCCAATGTCCCCTTCGGCAAGTTCGTGACCACCCCGGGGCCGCTGATGGCGGCGGTCGATACCGCCTGGGTCACGCTGACCGGCAAGGGCGGGCATGGCGCCACGCCGCACGACTGCATCGACCCGATCCCGGCCGCGGTGGGCATGATCGGCGCGCTGCAGACCATCGTCAGCCGCAACCTGTTCGCGCTGGACGAACTGGTGGTGTCGGTCACCCAGATCCACGCCGGCACCGCCAGCAACATCATCCCCGAAGAGGCCTGGTTCTGCGCCACGATCCGCAGCTTCACCCCCGAGGTGCGCGACATGGCCGAACGGCGGTTCCATGAAATCGTCCAGGGCCATGCCGCGGCCTATGGGGTGCAGGCGCGCATCGTTTATGAACGCGGCTATCCGCCCACGGTGAACCATGCCGACCAGACCGCCTTTGCCGCCGGGGTCGCGGCGGAAATCTCGGGGCCCGACCTGGTCGATGCCGCCGCGGGGCGCGAGATGGGGGCCGAGGATTTCGCCTACATGCTGAACGCCCGGCCCGGCGCCTATCTGTTCCTGGGCACGGGGCCGGGGGCGGGGCTGCATCATGCGGCCTTCGACTTCAACGACGCGATCGCGCCGGTGGGGGCCAGCTTCTTTGCCCGGCTGGTCGAACGCGCCCAGCCCCTGGCCTGACCGCGGCGCGGCCTAGCCCCGCGCCGGGCCGCGCCCCGCCCGCAGCGCGGGGAACAGCGCAAAGACCGCCTGGCCCGCCAGCCCCAGCGCCCCCGCGGGCGTGGCCAGGCTGCGCAGGAAGGCGCCCGGCGCGGTGTCCAGCGCCGCGGCCAGCGCGGCCTCCATCCCCAGCAGGGCGGCCAGCGCCAGCGCCCCCATCGCCGCCGCGCGCCCCCGCGCCAGGGGCCAGGCTCGCAGCACCCACCCCG
>JACXUX010000299.1 GCA_014763725.1 Rhodobacterales bacterium | reverse complement strand
CGGCTGCCCCCGCGGCCGCGCCGCTGGCGGCCGGTGGCCCGCCCCGCCTGCTGCTGCGCCTGCCCGAGGATCGGCGCGGCACGCTGATCCGCATGGCGGTGCGCGACCATTATGTCGATGTGGTCACCGACCGGGGCCAGGCCAGCGTGCTGATGCGGTTCCGCGATGCCCTGGCCGAGGTCGACGGCGTCGACGGGCTGCAGGTCCACCGGTCGCACTGGGTTGCGCTGGCGGGGGTGGAGGGCGCGCAGAAATCCGGCGACCGGGTGCATGTGCTGACGCGGGATGGCGAACGGGTGCCCGTCAGCCGCGCCTATCGCGCCGATCTGGTGGCCCGCGGCCTGCTGTAGCCCGGCGCCTGCCGCGGCATCGGCATCGGCAGGGCGCGCGGCCCGGTCAGGATGGCCAGCGCGCCCGGCGCCATCAGCCCGGTCAGCGCGGGGTCATGGCAGGCCAGCCCCCCGGTATAGGCGCCGAAGGCGGGCAGGATCAGCCGCGCGCCATCCAGCAGGAAGCAGGGCCGCGACCGGCCCGCCAGCGCGGCCTTGGGGTGGTAGTGGCCCGACACCTCGGCCACCGCGCCCGGTTCGGCGATGTGGCGAAAGGTCAGCCCGTCCAGCCGCAGCACCGACCGCCGCGTGCCGGGCAGGTCGGGCAGGGCGGGGTCGTGGTTGCCCGCGATCCAGACCCAGTCGCGCCCCGCCATCAGCCGCACCAGCCAGAGCCGCGCGCCCTCGTCCAGACCGGCTGCGGCGGCGGGGTCGTCGAAACTGTCGCCCAGGCAGATCACGCGGCGGGCGGCGGTGGCCTCGATTTCATCCTGCAGGCGGGTCAGGGTTTCGGTCACCTCATAGGGCGGCAGCAACCCGCCGCCGCGGCGCGCCAGCCGAAGGGCCTTGCCCAGATGCAGGTCGGACACCGCCAACAGCCCCGCCGCAGGCCAGTGCAGCGCGCCCGTGGGCCGGGCGACCAGTTCGGCGCCGTGAAAGGAAAACCCGTGTCCGTTCATGCCCTGTTCCTGCCGCAGCCGGGCCGGGCGCGCAAGGGGGCGCCGCCCGCGGGGCGCCTCCCGGGGGGCGGGGTCAGGTCAGCCCCGCCGCCGCCATCAGCCGGGCCGCGGCCTGTTCGGCCAGCCGTTCGCGGCCCGCGCCCTGCACCGGGATGCGGCCCGGTTCCAGGAACAGGGGCGCGGCCAGCGGGCTGACCCGGTCCAGCCGCAGCGCGTCGATCCGGCCGGCGGTGCGGGCGAACATCTCCTCGATCCGGCCAAAGTCGATCAGGCCGCGCATCGCCTCCTCTCGCGTGATGTCCAGCAGCAGGTGGTCCGGATCATACTTGCGCAGCGTGTCATACAGGATGTCGGACGAAAACGTGGCCTGCCGGCCGGTCTTGCGCCGGCCCTGGTGGCTGCGCTCGATCAGGCCGGAAATCACCGCCACGGCGCGGAAGCTGCGCTTCATCACCGCATTGCCGGCCAGCCAGCCGTCCAGCCCCGCGCGCAGCCGGTCAGGGTCGAACAGCGGCAGGGGGTTGGCCACGGCCTCCAGCCCCCAGATCAGCGTGGCATAATCGGTGGCGACAAAGCCCAGGGGGGCCAGGCCCGTCTCCTCCATCCGTTTGGTCAGCAACAGGCCCAGCGTCTGCTGGCCGTTGCGCCCGGCGAATCCGTAGACGCAGAGATGTTCGCGCCCCTCATGCGGGAAGGATTCGACCAGCAGCCGCCCCGCCTCGGGCAGGCGCGAGACCTGCCGCTGCAGCGCCAGCCAGCGGGCGGTGTGGTCGGGCAGGTCGGGCCAGTCGCCCTGCTGGAACATGGCCAGGATGCGATGGGTCAGCAGGGTCGAGGTGGCGAATTTCGTGCCGTTGAACACGGCCACCCTGGGGTCGCGGCCGGGCTGGCGCGTGACCTCGACCACCATCTCGCGCAGGCCTTCGTAGCGCACGACCTCGCCCCCGATCAGGAAGGTGTCGCCGGGGGTCAGGGTCGAGGCGAAGCTTTCCTCGACCTCGCCCAGCGGTGCGCCGCCCAGCCGCCCCCGCAGCCGGACCTTGAGCGTTTCCGGATCCAGGATCGTGCCGATGTTCTGCCGGATCACCGCCGCCGTGCGCGGGTCGCGCAGCTGCCAGCGGCCGTCGCGCAGGATCAGCCGCTGCCAGCGGTCATAGGCGCGCAGGGCATAGCCGCCCGTGGCCACGAAATCGAGACAGGCGTCGAACTGCGCCCGCGTCAGCGCGGCATAGGGGCCGGCCTGCGTCACCTCGGCGTAGAGGTCATCGGCGGCAAAGGGGCCCGCGCAGGCGGTGACCAGGATATGCTGGCACAGCACGTCGCGCGGCCCGGGGCCGCGGGGTTCGCCGTCCAGCGCATGGTCGCGCACGGCCTGCAGCGCGGCCTGGCATTCCACCACCTCGAACCGGTTGGCGGGCACCAGCAGCGCGCGGGACGGCGCGTTGTAGCGGTGGTTGGCCCGGCCGATGCGCTGGACCAGCCGCTTGACGTTGCGCGGCGCGCCGACCTGGATCACCAGATCGACATCGCCCCAGTCGATGCCCAGGTCCAGGCTGCCGGTGCAGACCACGGCGCGCAGCCGGCCCTCGGCCATGGCGGTTTCCACCTTCTGGCGCTGTTCGCGGGCCAGGCTGCCGTGGTGGATGGCGATGGGCAGCCCGTCGTCATTGGCCAGCCACAGGTGGTGGAAGAAGATCTCGGCCTGGGCGCGGGTGTTGTGAAAGATCAGCGTGGTGCGGTGGCGGCGCACCTGGTCCAGGATGGCGGGGATGGCATGGCGCCCGCCGCCGCCCGCCCAGGGGGGCGGGGCGCCGGTGTCCAGCATGGCGATGTCGGGGTCGGGGCCGGGATCGGCCACCAGCACCTGCGTGCCGGGGCCCAGGAACCGCGCCAGCGCCGGCGGATCCTCGACCGTGGCCGACAGGCCCACCCGCCGCAGCCCCGGCGCCAGTCGCGAAAGCCGGGCCAGGCACAGCGCCAGCTGATCGCCCCGCCGCGATTCGGCCAGGGCGTGGATTTCGTCCACCACCACGCGCGACAGGCCGGCAAAGATGCGCGGCGCGTCCTCATAGCTGGTCAGCAGCGCCAGGCTTTCGGGCGTGGTCAGCAGGACATGCGGCGGATCGGCGCGCTGGCGGCGGCGCTGGGTCTGGGTGGTGTCGCCGGTGCGGTCCTCGACCCGGATCGGCAGGCCCGCGCCCTGGACCGGCGCGGCCAGGTTGCGCGCGATATCGGCCGTCAGCGCCTTGAGCGGGCTGACATAGAGCGTATGCAGCCCCGGCCGCGGCGCGGCCGCCAGTTCGGCCAGCGTGGGCAGGAAGCCCGCCAGCGTCTTGCCCCCGCCGGTGGGCGCGATCAGCAGCGTCGACGGATCGGAGGCCCGCGCCAGCATCTGCGCCTGATGCGGGTGCAGCGCCCAGCCGCGGTCGTCGAGCCAGCGCGCCAGGGCCGGGGGCAGGGCGGTCATCGCGGGGCGGTCCTTTGGGGGCGGCGGCGGCGG
>JACXUX010000298.1 GCA_014763725.1 Rhodobacterales bacterium | reverse complement strand
GGGCTTGAAACCGCCCCCCCGCGGGCGGATATTCGGGGCATGAGCCTCCCCCCCGGGTTCCTGGATGAACTGCGCACGCGCCTCACGCTGTCGTCCGTCGTGGGGCGCAAGGTGGTCTGGGACCTGCGCAAGTCGAACCAGGCCCGCGGCGACTGGTGGGCCCCCTGCCCCTTTCACCAGGAAAAGAGCCCGTCCTTCCACGTCGATGACCGCAAGGGGTTCTATTACTGCTTTGGCTGCCACGCCAAGGGCGATGCCGTCACCTTCCTGAAGGAGACGGAGAATCTGTCGTTCATGGAGGCGGTCGAGGTCCTGGCGCGCGAGGCCGGCCTGACCATGCCCGACCGCGACCCGCGCGCGCAGGAACGCGCCGACCGGCGCAGCCAGCTGATCGCCGCGGCAGAGGAGGCCGCGAAATGGTTCCGCCTGCAGCTGCGCAGTGCCGCCGCAGGCCCCGCGCGCGACTATCTGGCCCGCCGCGGCCTGTCGCCCGAGGCGCAGGACCGCTGGGGCCTGGGCTATGCCCCCGATGCCCGCCAGGGTCTGTTCCAGGCGCTGACCGCGCGCGGGCTGGCCGCCGATCTGGTGGTCGAGGCCGGTCTCTGCGCCCGCCCCGAGGATGGCGGCGCCCCCTATGACCGGTTCCGCAACCGCATCATCTTCCCCATCCGCGACGGGCGGGGGCGGGTCATCAGCTTCGGCGGCCGGGCGATGGACGCGGCCGCGCGGGCGAAATACCTGAACGGGCCGGAAACCCCGATCTTCGACAAGGGCCGCACGCTCTACAACCTGGACCGCGCGCGCGAGGCCGCGGGCAAGGGCGCGCCGGTGATCCTGGCCGAGGGCTACATGGACGTGATCGCCCTGGCCGAGGCGGGGTTCACGGGGGCCGTGGCACCGCTGGGCACCGCGGTGACCGAGGATCAGCTGCGCCTGCTCTGGCGGCTGGCGCCCGAACCCGTGGTGGCGCTGGACGGCGACGCGGCGGGGCTGCGGGCGGGGCTGCGGCTGGTCGACCTGGCGCTGCCGCTGATCGAGGCGGGCCAGTCGCTGCGCTTTGCCACCCTGCCCGGCGGGCAGGACCCGGATGAGCTGATCCGCGCCCGCGGAGCCGCCGCCATGCAGCAGGTGCTGGACCAGGCCCGGCCGATGGTCGCCCTGCTCTGGGCCCGCGCGATCGAGGGGCGCGTCTTCGACAGCCCCGAACGCCGCGCGGCCCTGGACAAGGATCTGCGCGCGCAGCTGGCGCGCATCCGCGACCCGGGGCTGCGCGCGCATTACGAACAGGAAATCCGCCGCCTGCGGGCAGACCTGTTCGGCCCCACCCGCCCGGCCGGCGCGCCGCGCGGGACGGGCCGCGGCCGGATGCAGGGCCTGCCGCCCCCGCCGGCCGCGGCCTCGGCCTCGGCCCGGGCCTCGGCGCTGGCGGCCGCGCCCGGCGATGACGGGAGCCGCCTGATCGAGGCCGCGATCTTTGCCGCGCTGGTCCGCCACCCCGGGCTGATCGCCGATTTCCTGCCCGATCTGGAACAGATGACCCCGACCGACCCCGACCATGCCGGAATCCGCGCGGCCCTGCTGGCCGCGGCCGAGGCGCCCGACCGGCTGGACACGCCGGTGCTGGCGGCGCTGGCGGCCCAGGCCCATGTCGGCATCGCGCCCGCCGTGCGCAGCGACGACATCGACTTTGCCCGGCTCTGCATCGCGGCCGATCTGGCGCGCCTGACCGCCCATCGCGGCGCCCGTGCCGAGATCGAGGAAGCCATCCGCGACCTGGACGAGGCCCCCGACGAGGTGCTGACCCGCCGCCTGAGCCAGGCCGCCGAGGCCCGTCACCGGGCCGACCGCCCCCCTACCGAGGACAGCCCGGACATGGGCGAAGACCGCGCCGCGCTGTCGGCGCACTTGCAAAAACTGATCGAAGACCAGATCTGGGTCAGGAAACGGCGCTGACGCGCTTTCCCCCGCCGTGATTCGCGTTATTGATTCGGTCACCTTCCGACCGATTCGCCGCCGAAGGAGCATCCATGGCCCTGAAAGACACCGACGACGCCAAGCCCGAAGACGCCGAGGCCGATGTCTCGCTCGACATGAGCCAGGCCGCGATCAAGAAGATGATCGCGGATGCGCGCGAACGCGGCTACATCACCTATGACCAGCTGAACGCGGCGCTGCCGCCGGAACAGGTGTCCTCGGAACAGATCGAGGATGTGATGGCGATGCTGTCGGAAATGGGCATCAACGTCATCGACGAAGAAGAGGCCGAGGAAGGCGAAGCCCCCGCGGGCGAGCTGGTCGAAACCTCGACCTCGCGCGAGGTGGCGCTGGCCGGCCCCCAGACCGAGACGCTGGACCGCACCGACGACCCCGTGCGGATGTATCTGCGCGAGATGGGCAGCGTCGAGCTGCTGAGCCGCGAGGGCGAGATCGCCATCGCCAAGCGCATCGAGGCCGGCCGCAACACGATGATCGCGGGGCTGTGCGAAAGCCCGCTGACCTTTCAGGCGATCACCATCTGGCGCGACGAGCTGCTGAACGAAGACATCATGCTGCGCGACGTGATCGACCTCGAGGCCACCTTCGGCCGCAGCCTGGACGGCGACGACGAGATGGAGGCCCCCGACCTGGAAGGCGTCGATCTGGCCGCGGCCCCCGCGCCGCGCCGCGCGGCCGGCGCCCCGGGCGAGCCCGAGCTGGACGCCGACGGCAACCCGATCCTGCGCGCCGAGGACGAGGACGAGGACGACGAGGCCTCGAACATGTCGCTGGCCGCGATGGAGGCCGCGCTGAAGCCGCGCGTGCTGGCAACGCTGGACCGCATCGCCGACGACTATGCCACCCTGGCCGAGATGCAGGACCGCCGCATGCATGCCACCATGCGCGGCATGGGCGGCTTTTCCGCCGCGGACGAGGCCGACTATCAGAAGCTGCGGTCGGAAGTCGTCGTACTGGTGAACGAACTGCACCTGCACAACAACCGGATCGAGGCGCTGATCGACCAGCTCTACGGCATCAACCGCAAGATCATGTCGATCAACAGCGCGATGGTGAAGCTGGCCGATGCCGCCCGCATCAACCGCCGCGAATTCATCGACGAATACCAGGGCTACGAACTGGACCCCGCGTGGCTGGACCGGATGGCGGCCAAGGCGGGCCGCGGCTGGCAGGCGCTTATCGAGAAGAGCCGCGACAAGGTGGAAGAACTGCGCGCCGAAATGGCCCAGGTGGGCCAGTATGTCGGCGTCGACATCCAGGAATTCCGCCGCATCGTGAACCAGGTGCAGAAGGGCGAGAAAGAGGCCCGCCAGGCCAAGAAGGAGATGGTCGAGGCGAACCTGCGACTGGTGATCTCGATCGCGAAGAAATACACCAACCGCGGCCTGCAGTTCCTGGACCTGATCCAGGAGGGCAACATCGGCCTGATGAAGGCGGTGGACAAGTTCGAATACCGCCGCGGCTACAAGTTTTCCACCTATGCCACCTGGTGGATCCGGCAGGCGATCACCCGGTCG
>JACXUX010000297.1 GCA_014763725.1 Rhodobacterales bacterium | reverse complement strand
GCCCTGCGCCCAGTGCCGGCAGAGGATCGCCCGCGCCCCCGCCGCCGCGGCCACGGCCTGGACCGCCGCGATTTCCGCCGCGGTATCGGTGGCAAAGTGGTTGATCGCCACCACCACCGGCACGCCGAACAGGCCCAGGTTCTCGACATGCCGGGCCAGGTTCACGCCGCCCGCGGTGACGGCCGCGACATTCTCGGCCCCCAGATCGGCGCGCGCCACGCCGCCGTTCATCTTCAGCGCGCGCACGGTGGCCACGATCACCACGGCCGCGGGCGCCAGCCCCGCCTTGCGGCACTTGATGTCGAAGAACTTCTCGGCCCCCAGATCGGCGCCAAAGCCCGCCTCGGTCACCACATAATCGGCCAGCTTCAGCGCGGTGCGGGTGGCGATGACCGAATTGCAGCCATGTGCGATATTGGCAAAGGGGCCACCGTGGACGAAGGCGGGCGTGTGTTCGATCGTCTGCACCAGGTTGGGCTGCATCGCATCGCGCAGCAGGACGGTCATCGCGCCCTCGGCCCGCAGATCGCGCACATGGATCGGGCGGCGGTCGCGGGTATAGGCCACGACGATGCGTGCCAGCCGGTCCTGCAGGTCGTCCAGATCGCGCGCCAGGCACAGGATCGCCATCACCTCGGAGGCCACGGTGATGTCGAACCCGGTCTGGCGCGGAAAGCCGTTGGCCACCCCGCCCAGCCCCACCACCGTGTCGCGCAGCGCGCGGTCGTTCATGTCCATCACCCGCCGCCAGACGATGCGGCGTTCGTCGATGTCCAGCGCATTGCCCCAGTAGATGTGGTTGTCGATCATCGCGGCCAGCAGGTTGTGGGCCGCCGTGATGGCGTGAAAGTCGCCGGTGAAGTGCAGGTTGATGTCCTCCATCGGCACGACCTGCGCGCGCCCGCCGCCGGCCGCGCCCCCCTTCATCCCGAAGTTGGGGCCGAGGCTCGCCTCGCGGATGCAGACGGCGGCCCGCTTGCCGATGCGGGTCAGCCCGTCGCCCAGGCCCACGGTGGTGGTGGTCTTGCCCTCGCCCGCCGGGGTGGGGTTGATCGCGGTGACCAGGATCAGCCGGCCGTCGGGGCGGTCTGCCAGGCCCGCGATGAAGTCCTGCGCCAGCTTGGCCTTGTCATGGCCATAGGGGATCAGCGCCTCGGGCGGGATATCCAGCTGCGCCCCGACGCGGGCGACGGGCCATTTCTCGGCGGCGCGGGCAATCTCGATGTCGCTGGGCTGGGCCATGGTTCCTCCCCCTCGGCTGTCGCTGGTCTCAGGACTAGCGGGGGATTGCGCCAAGGGCACGGGGTTTTCGCCAGGCGGGGCCGAAAATCCGCCGCCGGAACGGCAGCGCCGCGGCCCCGGTCGGGGTCGCGGCGCCTTTGCGGTCCGGCCTGCGGGTCAGCCCTGCGTGTCAGGCCGAAGGTTCGGGTTCCAGCCCGTCCGCCCGGGGGCCGCGCGGCTTGGTCCGCGGGATGGAAATCAGGCTGGTCGCGCCGCCGTCGGGGCGCGCGCCGCCGGGGCCGTCATCGTCGCCGCCCAAGGGTTCGCCCGCGATGACCTTGCGGATTTCGTCGCCGGTCAGGGTTTCGTATTCCAGCAGGCCCTTGGCCAGGCGTTCGAAATCCTCGGCCTTCTCGATCAGGATGCGGCGGGCGGTCTGATAGCCTTCGTCGATCAGGCGCTTCACCTCCTGCTCGATCAGTTCCTTGGTGTGGGCGCTGACCGAGAAGCCGGCAGCATTGCCCTGATAGCCTTCGTGCGCCTCGGAATAGTCGATGTTTCCGACGGCATCCGACATGCCCCAGCGCATCACCATGGCGCGCGCCAGGCTCGACGCCTGCTGGATGTCGCCCGCGGGACCCGAGGAGACGCCCTCTTCGCCATATTTGATGATCTCGGCCGCCTTGCCGGCCATGGTCATGGCGATCTTCTGCTTGCCCTCATCCTTGTGCATGTTCAGCCGGTCCATCTCGGGCAGGCTGACCACCATGCCCAGGGCACCGCCGCGCGGGATGATCGTGGCCTTGTAGACCGGGTCGCACTTGGGCAGGTTCATCCCGACGATGGCGTGACCGGCCTCATGATAGGCGGTCTTTTCCTTCTGGTCGGGCGTCAGCACCATGCTGCGCCGTTCCGCGCCCATCATCACCTTGTCCTTGGCGTTTTCGAAATCGTCCATGGTGACGAAGCGGCGGCCGACGCGGGCGGCCATCAGCGCCGCCTCGTTCACCAGGTTCATCAGGTCGGCGCCGGAAAAGCCGGGGGTGCCGCGGGCGATGGTGCGCAGGTCCACATCGGGGCCCAGCGGCACCTTGCGGGCGTGCACCGTCAGGATCTTTTCGCGGCCCTTGATGTCGGGGTTGGGCACATGGATCTGGCGGTCGAACCGGCCCGGGCGCAGCAGCGCGGGGTCCAGCACGTCCTTGCGGTTGGTGGCGGCGACGATGATCACGCCTTCGTTCGCCTCGAACCCGTCCATTTCGACCAGCAGCTGGTTCAGCGTCTGTTCGCGTTCGTCGTTGCCCCCGCCGATGCCCACGCCGCGCGCGCGGCCCACGGCGTCGATCTCGTCGATGAAGACGATGCAGGGCGCGTTCTTCTTCGCCTGTTCGAACATGTCGCGCACGCGGCTGGCGCCCACGCCCACGAACATTTCCACGAAGTCGGACCCCGAGATGGTGAAGAAGGGCACGCCCGCCTCACCCGCGATGGCGCGGGCCAGCAGCGTCTTGCCGGTGCCGGGGGGGCCCACCAGCAGCGCGCCCTTGGGGATCTTGCCGCCCAGGCGGCTGAACTTCTGCGGGTTGCGCAGGAATTCGACGATCTCCTCCAGCTCTTCCTTGGCCTCGTCGATGCCGGCCACGTCGTCAAAGGTGACGCGGCCGTGCTTTTCGGTCAGCAGCTTGGCGCGCGACTTGCCAAAGCCCATCGCGCCGCCGCGCCCGCCGCCCTGCATCCGGTTCATGAAGAAGATCCAGATGCCGATCAGCACCAGGAAGGGCAGCCACAGGCTGATCAGCGACATGATGCCCGACTGTTCCTGCGGCTCGACCCGCACCTCGACATCGCGGGCGATCAGCTGGGGCGTGATCTCCTCGCCCTCGGGTTTCACGGTGGACAGCGCCGCGCCGTCCTTGGTGCGGATCAGCACCCGTTCACCGTCCAGCGTCACCGACGAGACATCGCCCGCATCGACCCGGGCGATGAAGTCGGAATAGGAAATCGACCGCGACGCGACCGTTCCCTGACTGCCCGAGAACAGGTTGAAAAGCGCCAGGATCAGCAGAAACAGGACGACCCAGAATGCGATGTTCCGCGCGTTGCCCACGAAGGCCCCCAGTTGTAGCGCCGCGATCCCGTCGCGGCAGTCCATACAAAGATAGACATTCGCGCGGGGGGTTCAATGCGGGATCGCGGAAAGAAGATTTTCGCGGGGCGGTGGCAGTGTCGCAGCCTGCCAGCCGCCCCCCGGCGCGACCAGGGGCGCGGCCACCAGATCGCCCCCCCGCCAGACCGCGGGCGAGGTGAGCGCCGCCCCC
>JACXUX010000296.1 GCA_014763725.1 Rhodobacterales bacterium | reverse complement strand
GGCTGGTGCTGGGCCTGATCCGCGCCGCGGGGTCGCCCCCCGCGGCGCGGATCAGGCCCAGCACCAGCCCGCGCCCGGTCTCCGCCCCGCCCAGCGCGGCACAGGATCGGCGGCAGCGGATCGCGTCGAAGACCAGATCGCGCACCGCCGCCCGGTCGGCCGACCCGGCAAAGCGGCTGGCGCGCGCCCAGTTGGTCAGCGCCTGTTCGGCCGGCTGGCCCGCCAGCCAGCGGTCCAGCACGTCAATGGCGGCGGCGGCACGGGCGGCGGGGGTCATGCCCGCCCCCGCAGGCCGCCAGACGCTGCCCCCGGACCCCACGCGCGCATCATCCGGCGCGGTAGTTCGGGCTTTCGCGCGTGATCTGCACGTCGTGGACGTGGCTTTCCTTCAGCCCCGCGCCGGTGATGCGGACGAATTCGCAGCGGCTGCGCATCTCGGCGATGGTGCGGTTGCCGGTATAGCCCATGGCGGCGCGCAGGCCGCCCACCAGCTGGTGGATGACGGCCGCGGCGCTGCCCTTGTAGGGCACCTGGCCCTCGATCCCCTCGGGCACCAGCTTGTCGCTGGCGGCATCCTTCTGGAAGTAGCGGTCGGCGCTGCCCCGCGCCATGGCGCCCAGGCTGCCCATGCCGCGATAGGACTTGAACGACCGGCCCTGCCACAGGATCACCTCGCCCGGCGATTCGTCGGTGCCGGCGATGGCGCTGCCCACCATGGCGCAAGAGGCCCCCGCCGCGATCGCCTTGGCGAAGTCGCCCGAATACTTGATGCCGCCGTCGGCGATGACGGGGATGTCGCCCGCCGCGCGCGCGCTGTCCATGATGGCGGTCAGCTGCGGAACGCCCACGCCCGCCACGATGCGGGTGGTGCAGATGCTGCCCGGGCCGATGCCCACCTTGACCGCATCGGCGCCCGCGTCGATCAGCGCGCGGGTGGCCGCCGCCGTGGCCACATTGCCCGCCACCACCTGGACCGTGTTCGAAAGCCGCTTGATGCGTTCGACGGCGCGCGACACGCCCTCGGAATGGCCATGCGCGGTGTCGATCACCACCAGGTCGACGCCCGCCTCGATCAGCGCCTGGCTGCGGTCAAAGCCCGCATCGCCCACCGTGGTGGCCGCCGCCACCCGCAGCCGGCCCAGCTCGTCCTTGCAGGCCTGGGGGTTCAGCACGGCCTTTTCGGTGTCCTTCAGCGTCAGCAGGCCCGTCAGCTTGCCCGTGCCGTCGGTCACCAGCAGCTTCTCGATCCGGCGCGCCTTCATCAGGCTGATCGCGGCATCCCGGTCGACGGGTTCGCGCAGGATGGCCAGGTTGTCGGCCGTCATCATCACGCGCACGGGCGTCTTGTCGTCGCTGGCAAAACGCATGTCGCGGTTGGTCACGATCCCCACCACGCGGCCGTCGTCGTCCACCACCGGAAAGCCCGTGATGGTGTAGCGTTCCATCAGCGCCTTGGCATCGGCCAACGTCTGGTCGGGCTTCAGCGTCACGGGGGCATAGACCACGCCGGATTCGAACCGCTTGACGCGGCGGACCTCGCGCGCCTGGGCCTCGATGTCCAGGTTGCGGTGGATCACGCCCATGCCGCCGGCCTGGGCCATGGCGATGGCCATGCGCGCCTCGGTCACCGTATCCATGGCGCTGGACAGAAGGGGGATGTTCAGCCGGATCGCGCGCGTCACATGGGTTGAGGTATCGGCCTCGGACGGCAGCACGTTGCTGGCTGCGGGCACCAGCAGCACATCGTCGAAGGTAAGCGCCTCGCGAATCTCCATGGGGGCCTCCGGGTTCGGGCGTGGGGGATGTTCGTTTGGCGCTTCCCCTTTTCACGCAAGGGCGGCGATGGCAAGGGCCTTGCGCCGCAGGCCGGGCGCGGCAGGATGCGCGGGCCAGCCAGGGGGGGCCCATGCGCGTCGTCATCGTCGAGAATACCGCCATCAGCCATCACGGCCAGGTCGGCGTCGCCCTGCATGAGGCCGCGGCCCTGATCGACATCTGCCGCCCTTTTGCCGGCCAGCCGCTGCCCGCCGGGGTGCAGGGCGATGCGCTGGTGGTCTTTGGCGGCGAGCAGTCGGCGCTCGACGATGCCCGCCATCCCTGTCTGCCGGGACTGGCCGCGCTGATGCGGGCCTGTCACGCGGCGGGGCGGCCGGTGCTGGGGATCTGTCTGGGCAGCCAGATCCTGGCGCGCGCCTTCGGCGGGGAAAACCGGCTGGGCGTGGCGCTGGAATTCGGCTGGACTCCCATCACCCGGACTGCGGCCGGGCGGACCGACCCGCTGTTTTCCGCCCTGCCCGACCGGTTCCCGATCTTTCAGTGGCACAGCGACACCTTCACCCTGCCGCCCGGCGCCGTGCATCTGGCGACCGGCGCGGTGCCGGCCCAGGCCTTCCGGCTGGGCGCGCGCACCTGGGGCACACAGTTCCATTTCGAGGCGCACCGCCCCATGGTCGCCGACTGGACGCGCCGCTTCCCCGCGGGGTGCGAGGCGATGCGCCCCGGCTGGGCCGCCGCGCATGCCGAAGAGGCCGCCCTGCACGGCCCCGCCGCCGATGCCGCGGGCCTGACGCTGGCGCGCGCCTTCGTGGCGCAGATCGCGGGCGCCTAGGCCTGGGCGGCGTTGGTCCGGGCGGCCAGGATGCCCTTGGCCCAGAGCTGCATGACCCTGACCGCGATGGGCAGCACCACCCCCGTCGCCGCCACCAGCGCCACGCCGCCCGCCGTGGCAAACGGCCCGCCCAGGATCAGCAGACAGCCCGCAAAGGCCGCCGCCGGAAAGGTGAAGGCCCCCCACAGCGCGCTGAACCCCGCCGCCGTCACCCAGCGGGCAAAGGCCACCAGCCCCGCCAGCATCGCCGCGGCCAGCGCGGCAAAGACCAGCGCCAGCGCCCCCTGCCCCGTCAGCGCCGCGACCGAGGCCATCAGACTGGCCACCGACAGATGCACCGCCAGCAGCGGGCGCAGCGGCGCGGGCGGGATGCGGCGGATCAGCTGAACCAGACTGACCGCATAGATCGCGCAGGCCACCGCCAGCGTGGGCCAGAACAGCGCGCGCGCCAGCCCCGGCAGGTCCAGCTGCGCCGCGGCAAAGGCGCCGATGATCGGCCCCGTGAACACCAGATGCCAGGCGGGGTTGACGACGCGCCCCTCCTCGGGGCCGGTCAGGATCTGCCGCGCCACCAGCGCCATCACCGCCAGATGCGCCCCCAGCCCCAGGATCAGCACCGCCCGCCCCTCGGCCGGGGCATAGCGGCCCAGCACCGCGGCCAACAGCATCGCGGCCAGCGTGCCCGCGGCCAGACCCGCACGGCCGGGCAGGATCGCCAGATCCTGGACCACCACCCCCGGCCGCCGCGCCAGCTTGACCAGATAGGCCAGTGTGGCAAAGGCCCACAGCAGGCTGACCGCGCCCAGGAACGCCTCGGCCAGGCCCGCGGGCAGGCCGAACAGGTCGATCCCCCGCCGCCAGGCCAGGCCCAGGCCCAACAGGCCCAGGATCGGCGGAAAGATCGCGGGCGGCGTGCGGGAAAACAGCCGCGGGCC
>JACXUX010000295.1 GCA_014763725.1 Rhodobacterales bacterium | reverse complement strand
GGCAAAGCAGGGTTAACAGGGGGTTAACGACCCCGCCCGGACCCCGCCCCGCCGCGATCAGGCGCGGCGGGCGCGCATCGCCTGGGCGAAGCGGTCGAACAGATAGTAGCTGTCCTGCGGGCCGGGGCTGGCCTCGGGGTGATACTGGACGCTGAAGACCGGCTTGCCCTCGACCCGGATGCCGCAGTTCGACCCGTCGAACAGCGACACATGGGTTTCCCGCACGCCCGCGGGCAGGGTCTGGCTGTCCACGGTGAAGCCGTGGTTCATGCTGGTGATTTCCACCTTGCCGGTGTCCAGGTCCTTGACCGGGTGGTTCGCGCCGTGATGGCCGTGGTTCATCTTGACCGTGCGCGCCTCCAGCGCCAGCGCCAGCATCTGATGGCCGAGGCAGATGCCGAACAGCGGCAGGTCGGCCGCCAGCACGCCCTGGATCATCGGCACGGCATAGGCCCCGGTCGCCGCCGGATCGCCCGGCCCGTTCGACAGGAACACGCCCTCGGGGTTCAGCGCCAGCACGTCCTGGGCCGTGGCGGTGGCAGGCAGCACCGTCACCTCGCAGCCCGCGCTGGCCAGACAGCGCAGGATGTTGCGTTTCGCGCCATAGTCCACCGCCACCACGCGCAGCCCCGGCCCCTGCCGGCGGGCATAGCCCTGCGGCCAGGCCCAGCGCATCTCGTCCCAGCGGTAGCTCTGCGCACAGGTCACGTCGCGGGCCAGATCCAGGCCCACCAGCCCCCGCCAGGCGCGGGCCTTCGCCACCAGCGCCTCGAGGTCGAAGCGCCCCTCGGGGTCATGGGCCAGCGCCACATGCGGCGCCCCCCGCTGGCGGATCGCGCGGGTCAGACGCCGGGTGTCGATCCCGCCGATGCCGATGCGGCCCTTGCGCGCCAGCCAGTCGGTCAGCGGCCCCGCCGCGCGCCAGTTCGACGGCTCGGTCGGGTCCCATTTCACCACCATGCCCGCGGCCACGGGATCGGCGGTCTCGTCATCCTCGGCATTCACGCCCACATTGCCCACATGCGGGAAGGTGAAGGTGACCACCTGCCCGGCATAGGACGGGTCGGTCATGATCTCCTGATACCCCGTCATCGCGGTGTTGAAGACCAGTTCGGCCACACGCTCGCCCGTGGCACCGAAGCCGCGGCCGTAGAAGATCTGTCCGTCGGCCAGCGCCAGGCAGGCGGTCGGCTTGGGCTCGGTTGCGGAACGGGCGGGCATCGGCGACTCCCCCTTTGGGTAAGCGGCCGGAACCTAAGGGCCGCCGCGGCGGGGGTCAAGGCGGCTATGCTAAAGTTTTCCATAGTCCTTTCAACGCCTTGCCCGCAGGCCGCAGGATTGTGCAGATGCGGCGCAACCGCTATGCTGCGCCCTGCATCTGCATGGGGGCAAACCGATGACCACGCGCGACCGGCTGCAGGCCGCCCTGACCGAGGCCCTGCGCGCCCGCGAGGCCGACCGCCTGTCCACCCTGCGCCTGATCAACGCCGCGATCAAGGACGCCGACATCGCCGCCCGCGGCCAGGGCGGCGAGGCCGCCGAGGCCGGCGTCGACGAAGCCGCGATCCTGTCCATCCTGTCGCGCATGGTCCGCCAGCGCCAGGAAAGCGCCCGCGCCTACGAAGAGGGCGGCCGACTGGAACTGGCCGAAAAGGAACTGGCCGAAATCCGCGTGATCGAGGAATTCCTGCCCCGCCCCCTCTCGCCGGACGAGGTTCAGGCCGCCATCGCCGCGGCCATCGCGCAAACCGGCGCCACGGGCATCCGCGACATGGGCCGCGTCATCGCCGCGCTCAAGGCGCGCTACACCGGGCGGATGGATTTCGCCGCCGTGGGCCCGATGGTGCGCGACCGCCTGGGCTGACCCCGGCTCCCGGGGCTTGACCCGGCCGCCGCCCGCGCCTTCCATGCGCCCCGCGCCACCAGACCCGGGGGGACCATGGCCTTCACCCTGCGCCAGCTGCAGTTCTTCGTCGCCGCGGCCGAGGCGGGCAGCGTCTCGGGCGCGGCGCGCGCGCTGTCGATCAGCCAGTCCAGCGTGACCGAGGCCGTCCGCGCGCTCGAAGAGGATCTGGGCGTCACCCTCTTCGACCGCCAGGCCCGCGGCCTGGCCCTGACCCACCGCGGCAGCCAGTTCCTGCGCCACGCGCAGAAGATCCTGGCCGATGTGGCCGCCGCGCGCCTGGCCTTCCGGGAAGAGGCCGGCGGCACCGGGCGCCTTGCGCTGGGGGTGACCTCGCTGGTCGCAGGCTATGTGCTGTCCGACATCCTCAGCCGCTTCCGCCGCGCCCATCCGCAGGTCGACCTCCAGGTGGTCGAGGAAACCGGCGACTACCTCCAGCATCTGCTGATCGGGGGCGAGATCGACGTGGCCCTGCTGCTGGCCTCCTCGGTGCGCGACCGGCTTGCCATGCGGATCGAGACGCTGGTCGTCTCGCCCTGGCGGCTGTGGCTGCCGCTGGGCCATCCGCTGGCCGCGGCCGAGGCGATCGGCCTCGACGACCTGGCCGATGCGCCGCTGATCCAGCTGATGGTCGACGAGATCGAGGAAAGCACCCGCGCCATGATGGCCGCGCTGCGGGTGCGGCCGCGCATCGCCTTCCGCACCCGCAGCGTCGAGGCGGTCCGCAGCCTGGTCGCCACCGGCGCGGGCGTGGCCATCCTGCCCGAACTGATGTATCGGCCCTGGTCGCTCGAAGGCGACCGCATCGGCATCCGCGACATCTCGGGCGATCTGGGCGCGGTGCAGGTGGGCCTTGCCTGGCGCCGCGGCGCACCCCTGCCGCCGCCCGCGCTGAACTTCGTCCGCGTGGCGCAAAGCGCCGCCGGCCCCGCCCGCTAGGCCCCGTCGCCGCCCGAAAGCCGCGCGCCCCCGCTTCCCGGCCAAATATCCTCGGGGGATGAATGGGCCGCAGGCCCAGAGGGGGGCAGACAGCCCCCCTGCCTTGCCCCGCGTTCAGCCGCGCAGGCCGGTCTCCTCCAGCAGGCCCAGCCGCTTGGCCTCATAGTAATAGCCGCGCGCATACCAGCGCACCGCCTCGTCCTTGTCGCCGCGCGCCACCAGCCAGGCGCCGCGCAGATACTTGACCGCGTATTTCAGGTTGGTGTCGGCGTCCAGCAGGTCGCGCGGCTGGCCGCGGAATCCCATGGTCTGCGCCGTCCGGGGGTGGATCTGCATCAGCCCCCAGTAGGGCCCGTTGCGCGCGGCGGGGTTGTAGTTGCTCTCGCGCCGGACGACGCGGTGGACCAGATCGCGCGGCACGTCATAGTGGTCGGCCCAGCGGTCGACGCGGGCGCGGATCGCGGGGCTGCCTGCCTCGGCCGGGGCGGCGCGGCCGACCTCGGGGTCGTCGCGCCCGTCGCCGCAGGCGGACAGCGCGGGCATGGCCAGCATCAGCGCCAGGACGGCGCGGCGGGACAGGGCGGGCATCGGCACCTCCGTCGTGATGGGCAGGATGATACAGGCGTGGCGCGCGCGACGAAAGCCCCCGGTCCATCGCGCCGCGCCCCCGGCGGCGCGCGGCGCCCCCGCCCCCCGCCTCCGACCTAAGG
>JACXUX010000294.1 GCA_014763725.1 Rhodobacterales bacterium | reverse complement strand
GTAGGTTTCGTAGCCGCCTGCGCGGCGCGGGCGAGGTTGCCGAAGCGGGTGAAGCGGCCCTCGAACGAGAGTTCGACCGTGCCGATGGGGCCGTGGCGCTGCTTGCCGATGATGACCTCGGCCTTGCCGTGGCATTGTTCCATGATCTGCTGCCATTTCGCCATGGCGTCCAGGTCGTGGTCGGCGGGCTTTTCGCGTTCGCGGTAATATTCCTCGCGGAAGACGAACATCACCACGTCGGCGTCCTGTTCGATCGAGCCCGATTCGCGCAGGTCTGACAGCTGCGGGCGCTTGTCATCGCGGCTCTCGACCTGGCGGCTGAGCTGGCTGAGCGCGATGACGGGGATGTTCAGTTCCTTGGCGATGGCCTTCAGCCCCTGGGTGATTTCCGAGACTTCCTGGACGCGGTTGTCCTGGCCGCGGCCGCTGCCGCGCAGGAGCTGCAGGTAGTCGACCATCAGCACGTCGAGCCCCTGGGTGCGTTTCAGCCGCCGGGCGCGGGCGGCGACCTGCGAGATCGGCAGCGCGGGGGTGTCGTCGATGTAGAGCGGGCAGCTTTCCAGCGATTTCGCGGCCTCGAGGAAGCTGCGGAACTCGGCCTCGGTCATGTCGCCGCGGCGGATCTGTTCGCTGGGCACCTCGGCGGCTTCGGACAGGATGCGCGCGGCCAGCTGTTCGGCCGACATCTCGAGGCTGAAGAAGCCCACGACGCCGCCCTCGACCGAGCCTTCGCTGCCGTCGGGCAGCCGGCCGCGGCGATGGGCGCGGGCGATGTTGAAGGCGATGTTGGTGGCCAGCGAGGTCTTGCCCATCGAGGGCCGGCCGGCCAGGATCAGCAGGTCGGACGGATGCAGCCCGCCCAGCTTGCGATCCAGGTCGACCAGCCCGGTCGAGATGCCGGCCAGCCCCCCGTCGCGTTGATAGGCGGCATTGGCCACGCGCACGGCATCGGTCGCGGCCTTGAGAAAGGACTGGAAGCCGCGTTCGGCCACGCCCTGTTCGCCCAGCCGGTAGAGGCGCTGTTCGGCCTCGGTGATCTGGTCGCGCGGTTCCGAGGCGACCTCGACACGCGCCGCGCGGGCCGAGATGTCGCGCCCCAGCGCGATCAGTTCGCGCCGCACGGCCAGGTCATAGATCATCCGGGCATAGTCGCGCACGGCAAAGGCCGAGATCGCCGCCCCGGCCAGGCGCACCAGATAGGCCGGGCCCCCCAGCTGGCGCAGGCCTTCGTCGTCCTCGAGAAAGGCGCGCAGCGTCACGGGGCTGGCCAGCGCATTCTTCTGGATGCGGGCGGCGGCCACCTCGAAGATGCGGCGGTGCACGGGGTCGAAGAAATGCTCGGCGCGCACCAGGCTGGCGATGCGGTCGTAGAGGTCGTTGTTGGTCAGGATCGCGCCCAGAAGCTGCTGCTCGGCCTCGATCGAATGGGGCAGGACCTCGTCCGTCGCGGCGGGTGCCGCGGAAAGCCCCTGCCGGGGGGTGCTGACATCGTTCATCGCTGCCCTGTCCGTTCCTGCCCGGTTGGTCCGGGTCGTCCGCATCGGCCGGCCCCGGGGATGCCCTGTCGCGCGGGAACTGGCAAGCCCGCCCCGCGGCGCCCCGCGCCCCCGCCGCGGCACAAGGGCTGGGCGCGGGCCGGGGGGCGGTCACCCGATGCTGTGGCAGGCCGCGGGGCGGGGCGATTCCCGCACAGGTCTGTCCACAGGTCTGTCCCCCGGAAATGTGGCGGTTCGGCGAAACCCCGCCGAAGCTGGTCAGCCGCCCGCGCGGGCGGCCTGCCAGGCGCGCGGGTCCTGCAGGAAGGCCTCGACCTCGGCCAGGGTGGCGGCGTCAAAGACGCCCTGGGCGCGCGCCTCGGCCAGCACGTCCCACCAGGTGCACAGATGGTGCAGGCGCACGCCGTGTGCGGCCAGCCGTTCCTCGGTCCCCGGGAAGATGCCGTAGGAGAAGATCACCGCGGTGTGGCCGCAGGTCGCGCCGGTTTCGCGGATCGCGTCGACGAAGGACAGTTTCGATCCGCCGTCGGTCGTCAGATCCTCGACCAGCAGCACGCGGTCGCCCTCGGCCATCGCGCCCTCGATCCGGGCGTTGCGGCCATAGCCCTTGGGCTTCTTGCGCACATAGGTCATGGGCAGCGCCAGCCGTTCGGCCACCAGCGCGGCAAAGGGGATGCCCGCGGTTTCGCCGCCCGCGACGTTGTCGAAGGACTCGAACCCCGCCTCGCGGATCACGGTGGCGGCCAGGAAGTCCATCAGCATCGACCGGATGCGCGGAAAGCTGATCAGCCGCCGGCAGTCGATGTAGGTGGGGCTGGGCAGCCCGCTGGCCAGGGTGAACGGCGTGGCCGCGTTGAAGTGCACGGCGTGGATTTCCAGCAGCGCGCGGGCGGTCAGGCGGGCGATTTCCTCCCGGGGCGGGAAGGCGGCGGTCAGCATCGGGGCACCTCGGGCAGGGCGGGTGGGGCGTTGCGGAAACGGCGGGGGCCTTCAGGCCTCGACATGCCAGTGCACGGCACAGCCGGGGTCGAACACGGTGACGGGGCCTGCGCCGGTCTCGATCCGGGCGGGCCAGCGGACGGGGCCGGCCTTGACCAGGCGGATCGTGCCCGGGTTGGGCGGCAGCCGGTAGAAGGCCGCGCCGTTCAGCGAGGTGAACCCCTCCAGCCGGTCGAGCGCGCTCTCCTCCTCGAACACATGGGCCAGGATCGCCATCGTGTTGGTGGCGGTGAAGCAGCCCGCGCAGCCGCAGGCGGTCTCTTTCAGATGGTCGGGATGCGGCGCGCTGTCGGTGCCCAGGAAGAAGCGCGGCTCGTCCCCCGTGGCGGCGGCGCGCAGCGCCAGGCGGTGATGTTCGCGCTTGGCCACCGGCAGGCAGTAGTAATGCGGCCGGATGCCCCCCACCAGGATGTGGTTGCGGTTCAGGATCAGGTGATGCGTGGTGATCGTGGCGGCCAGGTCCGGCCCGCCGTCGCGGACATAGGCCACGCCCTCGGCCGTGGTCAGGTGTTCCATCACCACCCGCAGCCCCGGCACCCGCCGCCGCATGGGGTCGAGCACGGTGTCGAGGAACACCGCCTCGCGGTCGAAGATGTCGACCTCTGGCGTCGTCACCTCGCCATGCACGCACAGCGGCAGGCCGATCTCGGCCATCCGTTCCAGCACCGCCTGCACCCGCGTCAGGTCGCGCACGCCGGCGTGGGAATTGGTGGTGGCCCCGGCCGGATACAGCTTGACCGCGCGGACAAGGCCCGCGGCCGCGGCGGCCGCCACGTCGTCGGGATCGGTCGCCTCGGTCAGATAGAGCGTCATCAGCGGTTCGAACGCCATGCCGGGGGGCAGGGCGGCCAGGATCCGGTCGCGATAGGCTTCGGCCTGATCGCCGGTCACCACCGGCGGCACCAGGTTCGGCATCACGATGGCGCGGGCGAAGTGGCGCGCGGTTTCGGGCAGCACGCCCGCCAGCATCGCGCCGTCGCGCAGATGCAGGTGAAAGTCGTCGGGGCGGCGGATCGTCAGGCTCTGGGTCATCCCCCGGCCCTAGCGCAAAGGCGGGCCGCTTTCCAGTGGGCGCGGGCG
>JACXUX010000293.1 GCA_014763725.1 Rhodobacterales bacterium | reverse complement strand
GCCGTGGCCGGGGATCGCGGGCGCGCGGGGTCGGATCCGGCGCGGATGGATCAGGCGGACCTCGCCGCCAGCTGGGGCGCGACGATCCGCGCCCGGGTCGAACGGCGCAGGATCTATCCCCCCGCCGCGCGGGGCGCGCAGGGCACGGTCGTGCTGCGGCTGACGGTGGCGCGCGACGGGCGGCTGATCGCGGCCGATCTGGCGCGCGGGTCGGGCAATGGCGCGCTGGACGATGCCGCCCTGCAGGCTGCCCGCCGCGCGGGCCGCTTTCCGGCCGCCCCGGCCGCCCTGACCGGGGCGCAGTTCCGCTTTGACCTGCCGATGACCTTTGCCCGTTAAGGTGTGGCGCCGGGCGGGATGTCCACCCCCGGCAGCCACGGCTTCATGTCCAGGATCGGCGTGCCGTCCCAGGCGTCGATCGCATCCAGGACCAGCCGGCCCTGATCCGCGTCGACCGCGATCAGCCGCACCACGGCCAGCGCCACCGGATTGGGCCGCGCGGGCGACCGCAGGGCAAAGGTTCCCGTGGGCGCCGGCCGGTGCGAGGGCGCCTGCACCACCAGCCGGCGCGAGGCCCCGGCCATCCAGTAAAGCAGGATCACCGCATTGCCCGCCGCCAGACCCGCCAACGCCGGGCGGAAGGGCGCCTCGATCACGGCACCGAAGTCACCGCCGCGTTCGCGCGCCTCGCGCAGGTTGCGCGGGCAGTTGCCCGGCCCCCAGGGCGAAACGATGCGGCCGATGAAATGCACGGCCGCATCAGGCTGATCGGCCGGGTCGAAGGGCAAAGCCACCTCGCCCGGCCGGGGGTCGCGCCCCGCGCTCATCGCCCGGTCAGGGCGCGGCGGCGTTCGCGTGCCTCGGCGGCGCGGGCGATGCGGTCGTCCTCGCGCAGCTCCAGCCACATCGCGTTCATCACGGCCAGGATCGCCGCCAGCGGCAGACCCAGCATCCAGGCGAAATACCACATGCGAACCTCCTGTCCGTCAGTAGAGAGAATGGCCATGCTCGGCGACGTCGGCCCCGGTGACCTTGCCCCACAGCACTTTGTAGACCCAGGCCGTATAGGCAAGGATCAGCGGCATGAAGATCGCCGTCACCACCAGCATGATGAACAGCGTCAGATGCGAGGACGAGCTGTCCCACACCGTCAGCGACGACCGCGGATCGCTGGACGAGGGCATGATGAAGGGAAACATCGTCAGCCCCACGGACGAGATCACGCCCAGGATCGCCATCTTCGAGAACAGCAGGGTGGACACCTCGCGCCCCGCCCGCAGACCCAGGAAGGTCAGCGCGGCACCGGCAAAGCCCATCACCGGGGCGATCACGATCCAGGGCCGGTCGGCATAGGCCGACAGCCAGGATGCGGTGCGCACCACCTCGGAATGCATCGGGTTCGACGGGCCGTCGGTCACCACCTCGCCCGCGAAGGCATAGCCCTGCACCCCCACCGCCAGCCACAGCCCGGCCAGCGCATAGGTGGCGATCGCGGCCAGCGCGGCCAGCGACCCGATGGCACGGGCGCGGTCACGCACCGGGCCCTCGGCCTTCAGCGTCAGCCAGGCCCCGCCGTGCATCATTAGCATCGACAGCGACACAAGGCCCGCCAGCAGCGAGAACGGGTCCAGCAGGCCGATGAACTTGGCATACCAGGCGCCTTCGTAGATCGTGTGCAGGTCGTCGGTCAGGTGAAAGGGCACGCCCTGGATGACATTGCCCACCGCCACGCCGAACAGCAGCGCCGGCACCGCCCCGCTGGTGAACAGCGCCCAGTCCCAGGCATTGCGCCAGGTGGCATCGTCGCGCTTGGACCGATACTTGAACGCCACCGGCCGCACGATGAAGGCCGCCAGCACCACGAACATCGCCAGGTAGAACCCCGAGAAGCTGACGGCATAGAGCGGCGGCCAGGCGGCAAAGATCGCCCCGCCCCCCAGGATGAACCACACCTGGTTGCCTTCCCACACCGGGCCCACGGTGTTGATCGCCACGCGGCGTTCGACATCGGTCTTGCCCACGAAGGGGATCAGCGCGCCCACCCCCATGTCGAACCCGTCGGTCAGCGCAAAGCCGATCAGCAGGACACCCAGCAGCAGCCACCAGATCAGGCGCAGCGTCTCGTAACTCAACAATTCATGCAGGATCATGGGATCACTCCGCGGGCATCGGCTGGGCGCCGTTGCGGGCGACGCAGGTCAGCGCCTCCTCGTGCCGGTCCATCCAGGTTCGGGTTTCGGCAACGTCCATGTAGGGGCCCTTGCGGATGTATTTCAGCATCAGCCCCATCTCGATGATGAACAGCACCGTGTAGAACAGCACGAAGCCGGCCAGCGTCAGCGCCACCTCGGTGATCGACAGCGCGCTGACCGACATGGCGGTGGGCAGGATGCCGTCCACCGTCCAGGGCTGGCGGCCGAATTCGGCGACGAACCAGCCCATTTCGGCCGCGATCCAGGGCGCGGGGATCATCACCACCGCCAGCCACAGCGCGGGCCGGGGGAAGTTCATCCCGCGGAAGGACGCCCGCCAGAAGAAATAGACCATCGTGCCGATGAAGCCGAAGCCCAGCGCCACCATGATGCGGAAGGCCCAGAACAGCGGCCAGACCGTGGGCACCGTATCCTCGGACGCCATCCTGATCTGGTCCTCGGTCGCGGTGCGGGGATCCTCGACGTATTTCTTCAGCAGGAAGGCATAGCCCAGGTCGGCCGAATGCGCCTCGAAGCTGAGCCGCACTTCCTCGGGGACTTCGCCCTTGGCTTCGCGGATCTTCATCAGGTCGTCATAGGCGATCAGCCCCGACCGGATGCGCGTTTCCGCCTGGGCCACCAGTTCGGTGATGCCCGGGATTTCGGTCGTCAGCGACCGCGTGCCGATCAGGCCCATCGCATAGGGGATGTGGATGGCGTAATGCGTCTCGCGCGCTTCCTTGTCGGGAATGCCCACCAGGGTAAAGGACGCCGGCGCGGGTTGTGTATGCCACATCGCCTCGATCGCGGCCAGTTTCATCTTCTGGCTGTGCGTGGCCGAATAGCCCGATTCGTCGCCCAGCAGCACGACCGAAAAGGCCGAGGCCATGCCGAAGGCCGCGGCCACCGTGATGGACCGGCGCGCCAGCTCGATGTGGAGGCCCTTCAGCAGATACCAGGCCGACACGCCGATGACGAAGACTGCGGCGGTCACATAGCCCGCGCTGACGGTATGGACGAACTTGGCCTGGGCGACTTCGTTGAACAGCACCTCAAAGAAGCTGGTCATCTCCATCCGCATGGTCATCGGATTGAATTCCGCGCCCACGGGGTTCTGCATCCAGCCGTTGGCGATCAGGATCCACAGCGCCGAGAAGTTCGACCCGATGGCCACCAGCCAGGCCACCGTCAGGTGGGCGACCTTGCTCAGCTTGTCCCAGCCGAAGAAGAACAGGCCGACGAAGGTGGCTTCCAGGAAGAAGGCCATCAGGCCCTCGATCGCCAGGGGCGCGCCGAAGATGTCGCCCACGTAGTGGCTGTAGTAGCTCCAGTTCATGCCGAACTGGAACTCCATCGTGATGCCGGTGGCCACGCCCAGGACGAAG
>JACXUX010000292.1 GCA_014763725.1 Rhodobacterales bacterium | reverse complement strand
CGGCCCAGCACCTGAAGGCGGCGGGCGTGCTGGCCATCGGGATCGGCTATCTGCTGATCCTGCCCTGGCTGGGCTATGTGCCCAGCATGGCGCTGCTGGTCGGGGCCACGTCGATCTACATCGGCGCCCGGGCCGGGGCCTATTCGGTGGGGGTCGCGGTGGCCGTGGCGGTCGCCTACGACCTGCTGTTCGTCCGCCTGCTGGACATCCCGCTGCCCGCCGGGTTCTGGCCGTCGCTGTTCTGACGGCCGGACCCGCCTGCGCGCGACGCCCCCGGGGGCCGCGCGCTGCCGCTTCTTTCGACAGCACGGCCCCCACGGGGCCACAGAGGTTGACATGGATGGATTGTCGCTGGCCTGGAACACGCTGACCGGCACGCCCGCGGTCTTTGCCGCGATCGGCGGCGTGGCCTGGGGCATCATCGGCGGGGCGCTGCCGGGCATCTCGCCCTCGATCGCGCTGGCGCTGCTGCTGCCGTTCACCTACGGCATGGACCCGATCACGGCCATCGTGCTCCTGGGCGCGACCTATGTGGGCGCCGAATACGGCGGATCGATCCCGGCCATCCTGATCAACACCCCCGGCACCCATGCCGCCGCCGCCACCGTGGTCGACGGCTACTACATGCACTGCGAGGGGCGTGGGGGCGAGGCGCTGGGCATCTCGCTGCAGTCGGGCGTGATCGGCGGGCTGATCGGGCTGATCTTCCTGATCGTCTTTACCGAACCGCTGTCGCGGGTGGCGCTGGCCTTCAACGTTCCGGCCTATTTCGCGCTGGGCATCCTGGGGCTGTCGGTCATCGTGTCGCTGTCGGGCGGGTCGCTGATCAAGGGAATGATGGCCGCCACCCTGGGCCTGATGATCGCCACCATCGGGACCGACCCCCTGTCGGGCGTCAGCCGGTTCACCTTCGGCCAGCCGGAACTGCTGACCGGTATCGAATATTTCATCGTCATGGTGGGCGTCTTTGCGATGTCCGAGCTGATGATGACAGCCAACACCCCCGACTGGGGCAAGACCGACCAGCGCCAGACCCGGATCCGGCTGCCCGGCTTTGCCAAGTGGCGCAAGCTGTGGCGCGCCCAGGCCATCGGCAGCGGCGTGGGCATCTTCGAGGGCGTGATGCCCGGCGCGGGCGGGTCGATCGCGGCCTTCATGTCCTACAACGAGGCGCGGCGCTGGTCGTCCGAGCCTGAAAAGTTCGGCAAGGGGTCCGAAGAGGGCATCGCCGCGCCCGAGGCCGCCAACAACGCCGTGGCCTGCACCGCGCTGGTGCCGGTGCTGTCCTTCGGCATCCCGGGGTCGAATTCGGCCGCGATCCTGATGGGCGGGATGCTGATCCACGGCCTGCAGCCCGGGCCCATGCTGTTCCAGAAGGAACCCGAATTCGTCTATGGCCTGTTCGGCGGGCTGGCGGTGGCCAATGTCTCGCAGCTGTTCCTGGGCATGATGATGACGCCGGCGCTGTGGCTGGTGAACCGGCCCAAGCCCTATCTGATGGCGGCGATCTTCGGGCTGGTGTTTTCGGGGATCTATTCGATCCACAACGACACCTATGACCTGTATCTGGTGTCGCTGTTCGGGCTGGTCGGCTATCTTTTGCGGGTCTTCGGCTTTCCCTTCCTGCCGCTGGTGCTGGGGCTGGTGCTGGACTGCCTGGTCGAGGCGAACTACCGCCGGTCGCTGGAGCTGACGGGGGGCGATCACAGCATCTTCGTCGACACGCCGATCGCGCTGGGGCTGCTGATCGCGGCGGCGGTGCTGGTCGCCGGCTCGGCCGTGCGCGACGTGCTGATGGCGCGCAAGGCCGCCCGCCAGGTGGCCCAGGGCACGGCGCCGCGATTCGGATGCTGCACATCCGCCCCTGTGCGCCCGCGGCCCGGCCCGCGGCCCCAGGACCAGCTGGCCTGGAAGCTGGCCGAACTGGCCGCGGCCCCCCGCCCGCTGGACCCGGACGCCGCGGCGATGGCGGGTTGCCGGCTGGTCGACAATGCCGCGGTGGGCATCGCCGCGCTGAACCGCGCGCCGGCGGCCGCGGCGCGCGCGCAGGCGCTGTGCTTTGCCCGCCCGGGCGGGGCGCGGCTGCTGGGCCTGCCGCCGGCGGTGCGGGTCGACTGCACCTGGGCCGCCTGGGCCAATGCCACCGCCGTGCGCGAGCTGGACTTTCACGACAGCTTCTTTGCGCTGGACAGCAGCCATCCGGCCGATGCGATCATGCCGCCGATGGCCGTGGCCCAGCAGGCGCGCCGGTCGGGGGCCGATCTGGTGCGCGCGATCCTGGTCGCCTATCAGGTGCAGACGGCGCTGGTGCAGGGCCTGCCGCTGCAGCGCCACCGCATCGACCACATGGCGCATCTGGGCCCGGCGGTGGCCGCGGGGCTGGGGGCGCTGCCGGTGCCCGTGACCTATCAGGCGGTCAGCCTGGCCGCGCATCTGTCGCTGGGCACGCGCCAGGTGCGCAAGGGCCAGATCTCGTCCCGGAAGGCCTTTGCCCCCGGCCATGTGGGCAATGCGCGATCGAGGCGATCGACCGCGCGATGCGGGGCGAAAGCTCGCCCGCGCCGATCTACGAAGGCGACTATGGCATCCTGGCCGTGCTGCTGGCGGGGGCCGAGGCCGAGGTGCCGCTGCCCGACCCGGACGAGCCCTGCCGCGCGATCCTGCAGACCCTGCCCAAGGCGCATTCGGCGGGCTATCACGGCCAGGCGATCGTCGACCTGGCGCTGCGGCTGCACGGGCGGGTCGACCCGGGGCAGATCCTGTCGGTCACGCTGCAAACCAAGCGGATGACGCATCAGGCGATGGGCTCGGGGTCCGGCGATCCGGACAAGTGGGACCCCGCCGCCACGCGCGAGACGCTGGACCACAGCGCGACCTTCCAGTTCGCCCGCGCGCTGGTCGACGGCTTCTGGCACCACGACCGCAGCTATGACCGCGCCCGCATCGCCGACCCCGCCTTTGTCGACCTGTGGCGGCGGGTGCAGACGGCCGAGGATGCCGACTGGAACCGCCGCTTCGACGCCGCCGACCCGCTGGACAAGCATCACGGCGCGCGCGCGGTGATCCGGCTGGCCGACGGCAGCGTGCTGGCCGAGGAGCTGGCCGTGGCCGATGCCCATCCGCGCGGTGCCGCCCCCTGGGGCGCGCCCGACTATGCCGCCAAGTTCCGCGACCTGACGGGCGACTTCGTCTCGGCGCCCCAGGCCGCGCGCTTTCTGGATGCGGCGCTGGCGCTGGACCGGCTGGACGCCGCGGCGCTGGCCGACCTGGGCCTGACCGCCGACCTGACCCCGCCCGTGGCCGGCCCGCGCGGCCTGTTCGACCTGTAACCCGCCATCCCGAGAGAGACCCGCATGGCCGTGACCAGCAACGATTTCGCCCAGGTGCCCGAGGGCATGGACATGACGGCCCAGGCCGCGCAGTTCCTGGAAACCCTGCGGTGTGAGGACATCCCGGACGAGGCGCTGCACATCGGCCGGCGCTGCATCCTGGATGCGATGGGCCTTTACGCCGCGGGCAGCGAGGAACATTCCGTCCACATCCTGATCGACGAGGCGCGCGACACCGGCGGGCGCGGCGATGCGCGGC
>JACXUX010000291.1 GCA_014763725.1 Rhodobacterales bacterium | reverse complement strand
GGGCGGGAGGGGCGCCCGCGGATGGTCAGAAACGCCCCTGACCGGGGATCCAGTCGGTGCCCGCCAGCGGCACGCCGGCCATGGCCGCAGCCTCGATCGTCAGCGCGCAAAGGTCCTCGGGTTCCAGGTTGCGGACATGGCTCTTGCCGCAGGCGCGCGCGATGGTCTGGCATTCCAGCGTCAGCACGGCCAGATAGTTGCGCAGCCGCCGCCCGGCCTCAACCGGGTCCAGCCGCGCCATCAGCGCGGGGTCCTGGGTGGTGATGCCGGCCGGGTCGCGGCCTTCGTGCCAGTCGTCATAGGCATCGGCGGTGGTGCCCAGCGCGGCATAGTCGGCCGCCCATTTCGGATCGTTCTCGCCGATCGCGATCAGCGCCGCGGTGCCGATGGCCACCGCATCGGCGCCCAACGCCAGCGCCTTGGCCACATCGGCGCCGGTTCGGATCCCGCCCGAGACGATCAGCTGCACCTGCCGGTGCATCCCCAGATCCTGCAGCGCCTGGACCGCGGGGCGGATGCTGGCCAGCGTGGGCAGACCCACATGTTCGATGAACACGTCCTGGGTGGCGGCGGTGCCGCCCTGCATCCCGTCGATCACCACGACATCGGCGCCCGCCTTGACCGCCAGCGCCGTGTCGTAATAGGGCCGCGCGCTGCCCACCTTGACGTAGATCGGCTTTTCCCAGCCCGTGATCTCGCGCAGCTCCAGGATCTTGATTTCCAGATCGTCGGGGCCGGTCCAGTCGGGGTGGCGGCAGGCCGACCGCTGGTCGATCCCCACGGGCAGGTTGCGCATCGCGGCCACCCGGTCGGTGATCTTCTGCCCCAGCAGCATGCCGCCGCCGCCCGGCTTGGCCCCCTGGCCCACGACGATCTCGATCGCATCGGCGCGGCGCAGATCGTCGGGGTTCATGCCATAGCGGCTGGGCAGATACTGATAGACCAGCGTGGCGGAATGGGTGCGTTCCTCATCGGTCATGCCGCCGTCGCCCGTGGTGGTCGAGGTGCCGGCCGCCGTGGCCCCGCGGCCCAGCGCCTCTTTCGCCGGGCCAGACAGGGCGCCAAAGCTCATCCCCGCGATGGTGACGGGGATCTTCAGCTCGATCGGGCGTTTCGCGAACCGCGTGCCCAGCGTGACCGTCGTGCCGCAGGCCTCACGATAGCCTTCCAGCGGATAGCGGCTGATCGAGGCGCCCAGGAACAGCAGGTCGTCGAAATGCGGCACCCGCCGTTTCGCCCCCCCGCCGCGGATGTCGTAGATGCCGGTGGCGGCGGCGCGGCGGATTTCGGCGTTGACCTCGGGGCTGAAGGTCCAGCTGGCGCGCGGCGGGGTCTGCGGGGGCTTGTCCATGGCGGGCCTTTCAGTATGCGCCGGCATTGTCGACGTGGAAGTGGTAGAGCCGCCGGGCCGACCCATAGCGGCGGAAGTCGCGCGGATCGGCATCCGCCCCCGCCCGCGCCAGCAGGTCGGTCAGTTGCGCCAGATGTTCGGGGCGCATCTCCTTCTCGATGCAGTCGGCGCCCAGCGACCGGACCGATCCGCGGACGTAAAGCCGCGCCTCATAGAGGCTGTCGCCCAGCGCCTCGCCCGCATCGCCCAGCACGACCAGCGTGCCCGACTGCGCCATGAAGGCCGACATGTGCCCGACATTGCCGAAGACGACGATCTCGATCCCCTTCATCGAGATGCCGCAGCGGCTGGCGGCATTGCCCCGGATGACCAGCAGGCCCCCGCGCCCGGTGGCGCCGGCATACTGGCTGGCGTCGCCATGGACGATCACGGTGCCCGACATCATGTTTTCGGCCACGCCCGGCCCGGCCGAGCCTGTGACCTGCACCGTGGCCTGCTTGTTCATCCCCGCGCAGTAGTATCCGGTCGACCCCTGCACCGTGACCTCGATCGGGGCATCCAGACCCACGGCCACGGCATGGGCGCCGCGGGGGTTGGCGACGGTCCAGCGGGTCTGGTTGGTGGTCTGCGCCTGGGCCTGCAGCAGGGCGTTCACCTCGCGCAGCGGGGTCGTGGCCATGTCGAGGATCTGCATGCTCAGCGCTCCCAGAAATAGACGGTGGCGGGCTCGGGTTCCCAGACGCGGGCGGTCTCGATCCCCGGCAGGGTGGCCAGCGCGCGATATTCGCTGCCAAAGGCCACATAGTCGGGGGTTTCTGCCATCACCGCGGGCTTGCAGGCGATGGGGTCGCGCACCACGCCAAAGCCCGTGCGCGTGCCCACGACAAAGGTGAAGAACCCGTCCAGGTCGCGCAGCGTGCCCTCGAGCGCCTGGCCCAGGGTCGCCCCGTCGGCCAGCCGGGCGGTGATGTAGCAGGCCGCGACCTCGGTATCGTTCTGGGTCTGGGGGGCAAAGCCCTGGCGGATCAGCCGGCGCCGCACCTGGTTGTGGTTCGACAGCGACCCGTTGTGCACCAGGCACTGGTCCGGCCCGGTGGAAAACGGATGCGCCCCCAGCGTGGTGACCGCGCTTTCGGTGGCCATGCGGGTATGGCCGATGCCATGGGTCCCCGCCATCGCGCGCAGGCCGAAGCGCGCGGCCACGTCGCGCGGCAGGCCCACCTGCTTGTAGATTTCCATCGCATGGCCGCTGCCCATCACGCGCAGGCCCCGCGCGGCCAGGATCGCGCGCACCGCGGGTTCGGCCGTCTCGGGCAGGGTCAGCACGGCATGGGTGTCGACCACGCGCACCGCAACCGGCGCGCCCGCGGCCAGGGTCAGCGCGTCGGCCAGCCCCTCGAACGCCGCCGCGGGCGTGTCGGACTGCACCGTCAGCTTCAGCCCCTCGCCATCCGCGCCATAGATCGCGATGCCCGCGCTGTCGGGGCCGCGGTCGGTCAGGGTGACCAGCATCTCGGTCAGCAGCGCGCCCAGCTGCGGGCGCAGATCCCCGGTCTTCAGGAACAGCCCGACGATGCCGCACATGGTTTGCCTCGCTTGCCCGCACGGCCCGAGGCCGCCATGTCCTTACCTGAAGGGAAAATAACTTTCCCGGTAAGGAAAATCCGGCCACCCCAGCCCCCTGCAGGGGCTGATGTGCCCGCAATTCGGGCAATCGCACAACGGATGGGCAGTCTCAGGTCGTCTGCGGATAGCAGATGACCGACAGATAGCGCGCGGGCAGTTCGCGCAGCACCTCGGGGCCATGCGGGGCATCCGAATCGAACAGCAGCGTGTCGCCCGGTTCCAGCGCATAGATCCGGTCGCCGTGGCGATAGTCGACCCGGCCTTCCAGCATGTAGAGCATCTCGATCCCCGCATGCTGAAAGGTGGGGAAGCGGTCGCTCTCGGTCGTCAGGGTGATCAGATAGGGTTCGACCACCACGCCCGAGGCGTTCGACCCCACATGCCCCAGCAGGTGATACTGACGCCCCGCGCGGGTGCCGGCGCGGGCGATTTCCACGCCCTCGCCCGCCTTGACATGCATGGCGCCGCGCGGCTCCTCATGGCCGGAAAACAGCTGCACCAGCGGCACCTGCAGCGCCCGCGCCAGCGCCTGCAGCGTGGCCAGCGACGGCGAGATCAGCCCGTTCTCGATCTTGGACAGCATCCCGGCCGACAGCCCGGTCTGCGCCGCCAG
>JACXUX010000290.1 GCA_014763725.1 Rhodobacterales bacterium | reverse complement strand
CGCCCGCGGATGTCGCCGCGGCCAAGGAGGCGGGCGCGCAGTTCGGCGTCAGCCCCGGCGCCACCGACCGGCTGATCGCGGCCTGCATCGACCATGAGCTGCCGCTGCTGCCCGGGGCTGCCACCGCGACCGAGGTGATGGCGCTGCTGGAGCGCGGCTACACGGTGCAGAAGTTCTTCCCGGCCGAGGTGGCGGGCGGCGTGGCCACGCTGCGGGCGATCGGCGCGCCGATCCCGCAGGTGCGCTTCTGCCCCACGGGCGGGGTGTCGCCCGACAATGTGCGCGCCTATCTGGCGCTGCCCAACGTGATCTGCGCGGGCGGCAGCTGGGTCGCCCCGCGCGCGGCGATGCAGGCGGGCGACTGGGGGGCGATCACGGCGCTGGCCGCCGCCGCGGCCGCGCTGCGCGACGCGCCCGGCTGAATTTTCGCAGAAAATTCGCGTCACTGCCCAGGCTGCGGCACGCGGGCGGCGCGGCCGCCGCGGCGGCGGGGCGTGGGCGGGGCGTCGAGGCCCGCCTGCAGCACCGCCGTCATCGGATGGTCGGGCGCGGCGGGCCCGTGGTCGGCCAGCACCGCGCGCAGGGCCTGGGCCGTATCGACCCCTGGCCCCAGGCTCAGCGCCCAGTCGATCAGGATCGACCGGCATTCGGCGGTGCCGATCCCCTCGATCCGATAGCTTTCGCGGATCAGCCCCTTGGGGTCCGCCATGTCGGCTTGCATCGCCCGTCTCCCCATCATCCGCCGCCCAGTTTCGCCGCCACGATCGCCGCTGCCCGGGCCGAGGCGGCCCTTACCCGGTCTGTCAGCGCCGCGGCGTCGGGCGCGTCCGTCTCGCGCAGGATCAGCGCGCGCCCGCCCTCGCCCAGGGCCGCGGGGTCCAGCGGCCGGTCGGACAGCAGCCGTGCCGCCGCATGCAGCGACCACATCAGCCCCGCCGTGTCGCGCAGCACGCCCGCCTCTTCGGCCGTCAGCAGCCCCGACCGTTCGCCCGCGCGCAGCTGGCGGGCCAGCGTGCGCCCCGGGTCGGCCGCGCGCAGCGCCGCGGTCTGGGCCATCAGCTCGATATCCATCAGCCGGCCGGGGCCATTCCGGGCATCCCAGGGCCCCTGCGCGGGCTTGGCCGTCTGCAGCCGCGCGCGCATCTCGGCCACATCGGCCAGCACCCGGTCGCCGCCCGCCTTTTCGGCCAGCAGGTCGAGGCGGAAGGACTCGACCTCGGCCCCCAGTTCGGCACTGCCCGCCACGGGCCGGGCGCGGGTCAGCGCCAGATGTTCCCAGGTCCAGGCCTCGGTCCGCTGATAGCTGGCAAAGGACTGGATCGAGGTCGCGACCGGCCCCTGCCGCCCCGAGGGGCGCAGGCGCATGTCGACCTCATAGAGCCGCCCGGCGGGCATCTGCGCGGTCAGCGCGGTCACCAGCGCCTGGGTCAGCCGCGCGTAATAGGGCCGTGCGGCCAGCGGCCGGGGGCCTGCGCTTTCCTCCTGCCCCGCGGCATCGTAGATCACGATCAGGTCCAGGTCGGACCCCGCGTTCAGCCGCCCCGCCCCCAGGCTGCCCATGCCCAGCACGCAGGCGCCGCGGCCCGGCGGGGGCCCGTGGCGGCGGGCGAAATCGCCCGCAACCAGCGGCCACAGCGCGGCCACCGTCGCCTCGGCCAGATCGGCATAGGACTTGCCCGCCTCCTCGGCGCCGATCAGCCCGCGCAGGTGATGCACCCCCACACGGAAATGCCATTCCCGCATCCGCCGGCGCAGCGCGTCCAGCCGGCGTTCATAGTCGGTTTCGGTCGCGATGGCCTGGGCCAGGTCGGCCGTCAGCGCCGCCACCCCCGGCCAGGGGTCAAAGAAGGACCCGCCGATCACCGCCTCGAGCACGCCGGAATTGCGCGACAGGTGCCGCGCCAGCAGGGGCGAGGTGCCCGCGATGTCGCAGATCAGGTCGACCAGCTGGGGATTGGCCTCGAACAGCGCAAACAGCTGCACCCCCGCGGGCAGGCCGGCCAGAAAGCCGTCCAGCGCGACCAGCGCCTCATCCGGGTTGGCCGCGCGCGCCAGGCCGCGCAGGAAGGCCGGCCGGATGCGGCCGAAGCTGGCGCGCGCCCGGTCCGACCGGAAGGCGGCATAGCCGTCCCAGCGCGCCACGATCGCGGCCGCCGCGGGCGACAGCGCGGGCAGGTCCTGGACCGCGGTCGTGTCGGGGCGGAAGAAGTCGTTGGTCAGCCGTTCCACCCGGTCCAGCCGGTCGAGGAAGTTGCGGCGGAAGGCGGCCTCGGTCATCCCGCAAAAGGCCGCGATGCGCGCCACCCCCTGGGCGGTGACGGGCATCGCATGGGTCTGGGCGTCCTGCACCATCTGCAGGCGGTGTTCGACCTCGCGATGCGCGCGATAGTCCTCGGTCAGGCCGCGGGCCACGTCGGGCGGGATCCAGCCCGCCCGCGCCAGCGCCGCCAGCCCCCCCGCCGTGGTGCGGTCGCGCAGCGACGGGTCGCGCCCGCCCGCGATCAGCTGGCGGGTCTGGGTGAAGAACTCGATTTCCCGGATGCCGCCCTGGCCCAGTTTCACATCATGCCCCTCGACCGTGACGGGGCCATGCAGGCCGCGGTGGTCGCGAATGCGCAGGCGCATGTCGTGGGCGTCCCGGATCGCGGCAAAGTCCAGATGCCGGCGCCAGACAAAGGGGGTCAGCGCCGCCAGAAAGCGTTCGCCCGCGGCGATGTCGCCCGCGCAGGGGCGCGCCTTGATATAGGCCGCGCGTTCCCAGGTGCGGCCTTCGGATTCATAATACTGCAGCGCGGCGCCGACCGACAGGCAGACCGGCGTCACCGCCGCATCGGGGCGCAGCCGCAGGTCGGTGCGAAAGACATAGCCCTCGGCCGTGGCATCCGACACCAGCGCGGCGGCCCGCCGCGTGGCGCGGATCAGGGCGGCGCGGGCCTCGGCCGCCTCGGCGCCATAGCGGTCGTCGTCGAACAGCACCACCAGGTCGATGTCCGAGGAATAGTTCAGCTCGCCCGCGCCCATCTTGCCCATGGCCAGCACCACCAGACCCGCACAGGCGGGCAGGTCGTCCGCGGTCTGGCCGGGCAGGCGGGCGCGGCGGATCTCCTCGGCCACCTGGGCGCGAAAGGCGCGGTCCACCGCCACATCGGCCAGCTGCGTCAGCGCGGCCGTCACCTGCTCCAGCGGCCAGGCGCCGCCCAGATCGGCCAGCGCGATCAGCAGCGCCGCGCGCCGCTTGGCCCGGCGCAGCGCGCTGCCCAGCGCCTCGGCCGGGCCCGCCTGGGGCAGCGCGGCCAGGAGGTCGGCCAGCGCGGCCTCGGGCGGCTGGGCCAGGGCCGCGCGCAGCCAGGCTGCCTCGGCCTGCATCAGCCCGCGCAGAAAGGGGCTGCACCCCGCAGTGCCGGCCAGCAGATCGGCCAGTTCCGGGCCCAGATCGGCAAAGCTGCGGCGGGCCTCGGCGCCGGCCTCGGCGTCAAAGGGGATGGGGGCGCGGGTCAGGCGGGATGCAAGCGTCATGGGCCGCACCTTGGCTGCGGCGCGCGCAGCGGTCAACCGCGGCCGGGGCTTGCCGGACGCGCGCGGGTCCGCCACCCTGCCCCCGCC
>JACXUX010000289.1 GCA_014763725.1 Rhodobacterales bacterium | reverse complement strand
GCTCGGTCCGCGCGACGGCGGGTGCCATCAGGGCCTTGCGCACCTGATCGCTGCCGCAGTGGGGGCAGGTGATGGCCCGGGCGCGGGCCAGGCTGTCATGGGCTGCGGCCGACTGGAACCAGCTGTCGAAGTCGTGGCCAGCCGCGCAGGTCAGGGCGTAGCGGATCATCGGGGACCTTCGGGCAAGATCAGTCAGCAGATAACCGAAACGCGGCCGGGGTCAACTGTCGCCGGGCGCCACGGGGGCCGGCGCCTCGGGCGGCCGGGGGCGCACCTGCGGGGGCAAAGCCGCGCAGGATCGCCGCCATGCCGGGGTCGTCCACGCGCAGCGCGGCCTTTTCGGGGGTGAACCAGTGCCGCTTGCGCTGCTTGCGTTCGGGGAACTTGCGCGCCAGCCGGTCGACCTGCAGCGGATAGACCGCCACCTGGCAGGGCAGCGCCCGGCCGTCGGCCAGCATCTTGGGATAGTCGTAGACGCCCAGGCAGACCGCGTCGGTCCGGCCCCTGACGCCCGCCTCTTCCCAGGCCTCGCGCGCGGCGCTTTCGGCGGGGCCCAGGCCCGTGACCGGCCAGCCCTTGGGGATCACCCAGCGCCCGGTGTCGCGGCTGGTGACCATCAGCACCTGCACCCGCCCCTTCTTGATCCGCCAGCACAGCGCGCCGTACTGCGTGCGCAGCAGGGTCTGGGCGGGACGGAACTCCTCGGGCGGGGGACTGGTCAAGACAGGGCAATCATCCGAATGACTCTCGCGCGCCGCGCTAGCATGAACGCCCCCCGGGGGAAAGGCCAGACGGGCATTTGACCGCGGCCCCGCATGGCCTATGTTGCTGCGCAAGAACAGGAGGGTGGTCGATGCGCATTCGGGCAGCGGTTCTGGCGGCGGTGGTGGCCCTGGCGGGGCCGGCGACGGCGGCATCCCTGCCGCCCGACGCGCGGTTCACCGCGATCGAGGGCGGCACGATCGACCTGGCGCGGCATGCCGACGGGCCGGTGCTGGTGGTCAATACCGCCTCGCTCTGCGGCTTTGCGCGGCAGTTCGACGACCTTCAGGCGCTGCATGAGAAATACGCCGATCGCGGCCTGCTGGTGCTGGCCGTGCCCTCGGACGACTTCAACCAGGAACTGGACGACTCGGCCGAGGTCAAGGAATACTGCGCCGTCAACTTCGACCTGACGCTGCCGATGACGGAAATCACCCATGTCCGCGGCGCAGATGCGCATCCGTTCTATCGCTGGCTGGCGCAGGAACACGGCTTTACCCCGGCCTGGAACTTCAACAAGGTGCTGCTGGCGCCGGGCGGGCAGGTGGTGGCCACCTGGGGGTCGCTGACGCGGCCCACGGCGGGGGCGATCACCCGCGCCATCGAATCCTATCTGAAGTGACGCAGGCCCCCGGCCCGGTCCTGATCGGGGCCGAGATCTACCGCAGTTCCAGCTATGGCGGGCGGCACCCGCTGCGCATTCCGCGGGTGTCGACGGTGATGGACCTCGCCCGCGCCATGGGCTGGCTGCCCGCGCCGCGGTTCCGCACCAGCCCGCGGGCCAAGCCCGCGGCACTGGCGCTGTGGCACGACCCGGCCTATGTCGCGGCGCTTCAGGCGGCCGAGGCGCGCGGGTCCGCGACCGAGGAGGACACCCGCCGCCACGGCCTGGGCACGCTGTCGAACCCCGTCTTCCCCGAGGTGTTCCGCCGCCCCGCCACCAGCGCGGGCGGCGCCATGCTGGGGGCCGAGATGATCGCGCAGGGCGGCGTCGCCTATGTGCCCGCGGGGGGCACCCATCACGGGCTGCGCGACCGGGCGAACGGCTTCTGCTATACCAACGACCCGGTGCTGGCCATTCTGGTGCTGCGCCGGTCGGGGCTGGACCGGATCGTCTATGTCGACATCGACGCGCATCATTGCGACGGGGTGCAGGCGGCCTTTGCCGGCGATCCGGCGGTGCGCATGATCTCGGTCCATGAAGAGGGGCGCTGGCCCTTTACCGGCGCGCTGGACGATACGGGCGGGGGCAGCGCCTTCAACCTGCCGGTGCCGCGCGGGTTCAACGACACAGAGATGGCGGCGGTGCTGGACGGGCTGATCCTGCCGCGCGTGGCCGAGTTCCGCCCCCAGGCGGTGGTGCTGCAGTGCGGGGCCGATGCGCTGACCGAGGATCCGCTGTCGCGGCTGTGCCTGTCGAACAATGCGCATTGGTCGGTGGTGGCGGCGCTGCGGGGAATGGCGCCGGCGTTCCTGGTGCTGGGCGGGGGCGGCTATGACGCCTGGTCGGTCGGGCGGTGCTGGGCCGGGGTCTGGGCCACCCTGACGGGGGACGAGATCCCCGACCATCTGCCCGCCGCGGCGCAGGCGGTGCTGCGGGGGCTGATGCCGCATGCCCGGCCCGGCCGCCCGCCCGCGCCCCACATGCTGACCACCCTGCGCGACGCGGCCCGGCCCGGCCCCGTCCGGCCCGAGATCCGCGACCGTCTGGCCGTGCTGGCGGCGCGGTGATGCGGGCCTTCGTCGCGCTGGACCTGCCGGATGCGCTGCGCAGCGCGCTGGCGATGGAACAGTTCCTGCTGCCCCTGCCGCACAAGGTGCCGGTCGGGAACCTGCACCTGACGCTGTGCTTTCTGGGAGAGGTGCCGCCGCGCCAGCTTGAGGTCGCGCATGAGGCGCTGGCCGACATCCGCCTGCCGGGCTTCGATCTGGCGCTGCGGGGGCTGGGGCTGTTCGGCGGCGACCGGCCGCACAGCCTGCATGCGCAGGTCGTGCCGAACGGGGCCCTGGACCGGCTGGCCCGTGCGGTCGACCGGGCGGCGCGGTCGGCGGGGCTGGCACCCCAGGCGCGGCGGTTCGTGCCGCATGTGACGCTGGGCCGGTTCCGCCCGCTGGACCCTGTCCAGGCCGGGCCGCTGGAACGGGCGGTGATCGACCGCGCGGGCTTTGCCGCGGGGCCCGTGCCGATCCGCGACTTCGTGCTGTATGAAAGCCGCGCCCTGGGGGCGGGGCGGCGGTATGACGAACTGGCGCGCTATCCGCTGGGATAGACCGTGGCCAGCACCCGCGCGGCCAGCCCCGCGACATCGGCCCCGCCGGCCAGCGCGGTCTGCGCGGCCCGCGCCAGCCGCGCCTGTTCGGCGCTGTCCATGGCCATCAGCGCGGCGGCCAGCGTGTCGGCGGTGACCGCCACGGCCCCGCCCGCGGCGGCCAGCGCGGCATAGGGTGCCGCGAAGTTCTGGACATGGGGCCCGTGCAGGATGGCCGACCCCTGGGCTGCGGGTTCCCAGGGCGTATGACCGCCCAGCGGAACCAGGCTGCCGCCCACCAGCGTGGCCCCGGCCATGGCATACCAGGCGGGCATCTCGCCCAGGGTGTCGGCCAGATGCACGGGCGTGTCGGGCCCCGGCACCTGGCCCTGCGACCGGCGCGCCATCCCCAGGCCGGTCCGGGCGACCAGGGCCGCCACCGCCTCGGCCCGGGCGGGGTGGCGCGGGGCCAGGATCAGGTGGTCGAACCGCCCCGCCGCCCGCGCCGCGGCAAAGGCCTGCAGGATCGGCGTCTCCTCACCTTCGTGGGTCGAGGCCGCCAGCAGCGTCCGCGCCCGCGGCGCGGGCGCGGACGCTGCTGGCGGCCTCGACCCACGAAG
>JACXUX010000288.1 GCA_014763725.1 Rhodobacterales bacterium | reverse complement strand
ACCCCGCGCTGCTGGCCCCCATCGTGCCTGCGCGGCGGCTGGCGGCGGCGGCGCCCTGAAGGGGCGAGCGGGGGGCCGCGCCGGTTTGCCCGGCAACGGGTGCCCGCGCGTCCGGCCATGCCTGCGCGCGACCTGGGCTGCGGTCAGACAGGGAACTGCCCTCGTTGCTCTGGCAGCCTCTGCGCGCGGCGGGGTGCGACGGTTGTGCTGTCGGCCCGGGCGCCCGGCAACAGGGCCGGGCACCTGCACGGGCGCCCCAACCGGTGCCGCGCTGCAGCCGGCCTGGGTTGCAGTCAGACACCCTGCGCCGACGCAGGGCGGGCGCTGCCTGATCCGGCGTTGTGGGACGGCCCGCCGCAGCCCTTGTCAGCCCTTCGGCACGTCCAGTCCCCGATCCGCACGCCGCAGATGCGCGGTCGCCCGAAACCGGGCGCACGGCGGCCCATGCGGCCCACTGCATCCGGCATCGGCCCCCGGGCCGCCCTCACCCCGGCGCGGTGGCGGTCAGTAGCTGCGGATCAGGCCGACCAGGCGGCCCTGCACCTTGACCATGTGGTCGGGGAAGACGCGGGTCTCATAGGCGGGGTTGGCGGCCTCGAGCGCGATCATGCCCCCCTTGCGGCGGAACCGCTTCAGCGTGGCCTCATGATCCTCGACCAGGGCCACCACGATGTCGCCGTTCTCGGCCGTCGACTGTTCGCGGATGATGACGATGTCGCCGTCGTTGATCCCGGCCTCGATCATCGAATCGCCCTTGACCTCGAGCGCATAGTGCTGGGCGCGGGCCGACAGCATCGAGGCGGGCACCGTGACATGGTGCGACACCTGGGCGATCGCCTCGATCGGCACACCGGCGGCGATGCGGCCCATCACGGGCAGTTCCAGCGCCGAGGCCGCGACCGGCATCGCGCCGCGCGGGGGCGCGGGGGCCTGGGCCACCACGCGGGGGGCAAAGCCGGGGCGTTCCATCGCCTCGGGCAGCTTCACGATCTCGATCGCGCGGGCGCGATGCGCCAGACGGCGGATGAAGCCGCGTTCCTCCAGCGCCGTGATCAGCCGGTGGATGCCGGATTTCGATTTCAGATCAAGGGCTTCTTTCATCTCGTCGAACGAGGGTGGAACGCCCTCGGCCTCGGTCCGCTGGCGGATGAAGTCGAGCAGTTCGATCTGCTTGCGCGTCAGCACAGGTGCCCCCAGATGCCAAGGTTCCTGCCCTGTTCTGACCGCGTTCCTGTTTTGTGTCAAGAAATTCCGTCAGATCGGCAGGTAATCCACCACCGTGCCGGCCGGCCGCGGGCCGTCGTCCACCGGGCGGATCAGCAGGGCGTCGGCCTCGGCCATCAGCCACAGCCGGGCGCTGTCCTGATCGGCAAAGGGGTCGATGCCGGGCAGGTCCGGCCCCGGCACCAGCCGCGCGCGCATGTAGTGTTCGCGCGGCCCGTTGGGGCCCAGGTCGCAGGTCAGCCGGGCGCGTGCCCGCGCGGGCGGCCCCGCGGGCAGGCCCAGCAGCGCGTCGATCAGCGGCAGCAGGAACAGATGCGTGCAGACCAGCGACGACACCGGATTGCCCGGCAGCCCCAGCATCGGCACGCCGTGCAGCCGCCCGGCCATCAGCGGTTTGCCCGGCCGCATCGCGATCTTGTAGAAGGCCCGGTCGAGCCCCAGGCTTTCGGCCACCCGCCCCACCAGGTCGTGATCGCCGACCGAGGCGCCGCCGATCGTCACGATCAGGTCGGTCCCGGCGGCCAGCGCCAGGGTGGCCATCAGGTCGGCCTCGGTATCCCGCGCGATGGGCAGAAGACGCGCCTCGGCCCCGCGCGCCTGGGCCAGGGCCGCGATGGCAAAGCCGTTCGAGGCGATGATCTGGTCGGCCCGCGGGGTTTCGCCGGGCATCACCAGCTCGTCGCCGGTGGCGATTACGGCCACCACGGGGCGGCGGGTCACCGGCACCCGGTCCACGTTCATCGCGGCCAGCAGGCCCAGGTCCACGGGCCGCAGCCGACGCGGCGCGGTCAGCACCTGGCCTGCGCGGAAATCCCGCCCCGCGGCGCGGATGTTGGGGCCGCCGTCCAGCCGGTCGCCCAGCACGATGGCCTCGGGCAGGGGGGTCACATCCTCCTGGATCACCACGCGGGTGGCGCCGGGGGGCACGGGGGCGCCGGTGAAGATGCGCACGGCCTCGCCCGGGCCCACGCGGCCCTGGAACGCGGCCCCCGCGGGCGCGGTGCCGATCACGCGAAAGCGGTCGCCCGGCCCCGCCGGATCGGCCAGCGCATAGCCATCCATGGCCGAGGCGGCAAAGGGCGGCTGGTCGCGGTCAGCCGCGACCGGGGCGGCCAGCACGCGCCCCGCGGCCGCGCGCAGACCCACGGTTTCGGCCGGCAGCGGCCGGGCCAGCGCCAGAACGCGCGCCAGCGCCTCGGCCACCGGGATCATCGGGCGGCCTCGAAGCGGCCGGACTTGCCGCCGTCCTTCAGGATCAGCCGCACGCCCTCGATCCGCATGGCGCGGTCGACGGCCTTGACCATGTCATAGACGGTCAGCGCGGCCACGGTGACGGCGGTCAGCGCCTCCATCTCGACCCCGGTCTGGCCGGTGGTGCGGACCGTGGCCTCGATCACCACGCCGGGCAGGGCGGGGTCGGCGGTCAGGTCCAGCGCCACGCGCGTCAGCGGCAGCGGGTGGCAGAGCGGGATCAGATCGGCCGTGCGCTTGGCCGCCATGATCCCGGCCAGACGGGCGACCGAAAGCACGTCGCCCTTTTTCGCCCGGCCCTCGGCGATCAGGGCCAGGGTTTCGGGTTCCATCACCACCAGGCCGCGGGCCACGGCCACGCGGTCGGTGACGGCCTTGTCGGTGACATCGACCATATGGGCATGGCCCTGGGCGTCGAAATGGGTCAGCGGCATCACAGGCCCCCCGCGGTCAGCGGCTGCGCCAGGATCGCGCGGGTCGCGGCCTCGACATCCGGCTGGCGCATCAGCGCCTCGCCGATCAGGAAGCAGCGCGCGCCATAGCGCGCCATGTCGGCCAGGTCGGCGGGGGTGAACAGCCCGCTTTCGCAGACCAGCACGCGGTCCTCGTGCACATGGCGGGCCAGCTGGCGGGTGGTGTCCAGGCTGACCTCGAACGTGTGCAGGTTACGGTTGTTGATCCCCACCAGGGGCGAACGCAGCCGCACCGCGCGGTCCAGTTCGGCGCGGTCGTGCACCTCGATCAGCACGTCCATGCCCCAGCCGGTGGCGGCGTCCTCCAGCTCGGCGGCCTGGGCGTCGGACAGCGAGGCCAGGATCAGCAGCACGCAATCGGCCCCCAGGGCGCGGGATTCGGCCACCTGCCAGGGGTCATAGAGGAAATCCTTGCGCAGGCAGGGCAGGCCGGACGCCTCGCGCGCGGCGACCAGATAGGCATCGTCGCCCTGAAAGCTGGGCCCGTCGGTCAGCACCGACAGGCAGGTGGCCCCCCCGGCGCGATAGGCGCGCGCCAGCGCGGGCGGGTCGAAGTCGGGCCGGATCAGGCCCCTGGAGGGGCTGGCCTTCTTGATCTCGGCGATCAGCCCATAGCCCTGGGCCGAGGCTTCGCGCAGCGCGCGGGCAAAGCCGCGCGGGGGCGGGGCGGCGCGGGCGGCGGCCTCGACCTCGGCCAGCGGG
>JACXUX010000287.1 GCA_014763725.1 Rhodobacterales bacterium | reverse complement strand
CCCCGTCGCCCGCCACCTCCGCCACGGTCGACCAGATCGTGGTTTCGGTCGGGCCATACATGTTCAGGATCCGCGCCCCGGTCGCCCGGCCCAGATCGGCGGCCAGCGCGGGGGGCAGCGCCTCGCCCCCCACCAGCAGGCACTGCAGGCCGGACAGCGCGGCGCGCGCCTCGTCGTTCATGACCAGCATCCGCGCCATCGACGGCGTGCATTGCAGATGCGTCGCCCCGTGCCGCAGGACCTGGGCCGCGATCGAGAAATCGTCCGCCGAGGGCCCGCCGCCCGCATTGGCGCGGCGCACCACCTCGGCCAGGGGATAGAGACCCTCCATCACCACCTCGGGCGCGATGCCATAGTCGATCAGGCAGGCGACCTCGGTCACGCCGATGCGCTTCAGCTGTTCGACGCGGGCCAGCGCATCCTCGACCGTGCCGAACAGGCCCGAATCCTCGAAATAGCGCTGGAAGGCGAAGTCGAGGATCGCCTCGAGCTCCTCGCCCGTCAGGCTGCGCAGGTCGATGTCCATCGGATCGGCCACGCCCCGGGGTTTCTTGAAGGCGGGAAAGGCCCAGGCATATTGCTTGATCAGCCCCGCGGCCGACCGCAGATAGGCCTTCATCGGCTCGCGCGCGGTGCGGCGGGCGATCTCGCGGTCGCGCGCCAGGAAGGTGTGCAGCATCAGCGTGACGGTGAACCGCGCGGGGTCATGCCCTGCCTCGCGCAGCGCGGCGTGGTAGAGGGCGATCTTGCCCGCCACCTCGTCCACCGACTGGCCCAGCAGATGGGTCAGCACATGGGCGCCGATCCGCCCGGCCTCGACCCAGGTTTCGGGATTGCCCGCGGTCGTCACCCAGACCGGCAGTTCGGCCGACACGGGGCGCGGCTGGGTCGTCACGGCCAGGGTGCCGGTCGCGGTGGGGAAGTCGACCGCCTCGCCCCGCCACAGCCTGCGCACCTGGTCGATGGCGGCCAGCAGCGCGGCCTTGTTGTGCGGCGGCGTGTTTTCGGGGCGCAGCACGAAATCGTCGGGCTGCCAGCCGCTGGCCATGGCCAGGCCCGCCCGGCCGTTGGTCAGGTTGTCGATCACCGCCCAGTCCTCGGCGATGCGGGCGGGGTGGTGCAGGGGGGCCACGCAGGATCCCGCGCGCACGCCGATGTTGCGGGTGACCGCGGCCACCGCGGCCCCGGTCACCGCCGGGTTGGGATAGGGCCCGCCAAAGGCGTGGAAATGCCGCTCCGGCGTCCAGACCGCGCAGAAGCCGTGGCTGTCGGCAAAGCGCGCGCCTTCCAGCAGCAGTTCGTATTTCCGCGGCCCCGCGCCATCGTCGTTGCCCCAGTAATACAGGCTGAAGTCCATCCTGGCGGCCGACACCATCGGCCCGCCCGACACCAGCGTGCGGCTTTCATCCCCGCTCATCACCACGGTGAAGCCGCGCGACAGCGTCCAGAACAGCTCCAGCACCGAGATGTCGAAGGACAGCGAGGTGACCGCCATCCACACCCGCCGGTCGCCCGCGGGGATGCGGTCGTCCATCCCGGCGAAGAAGTTCGCCACGTTGCGGTGTTCGACCATCACGCCCTTGGGCCGGCCGGTCGAGCCCGAGGTATAGATCACATAGGCCAGATCGGCGGGCGTCACGCCGCTGTCGGGCGCGGTGTCGGGTTGGGCGGCCAGCCGCGCGTCGTTGTCCAGCGTCAGGATCGCCGCCCCGCCGTGGGGCAGGTCCTGCGCCAGGTCCGATTGCGTGACGATCACCGGACAGCCCGAATCGGCGATGTACAGCGCGATGCGGTCGGCCGGATAGGCCGGGTCGATCGGCACATAGGCCCCGCCCGCGGCCAGAATGGCCAGCGCCCCCGCCACCAGATCGGCCGACCGGCGGCAGGCCAGGCCCACGGGCACGCCGGGCCCCACCCCCATGGCGCGCAGCACATGGGCCGCGCGGTGGGCGCGGGCCATCAGCTGGGCATAGGTCAGCCGCGTGTCGTCGACGATCAGCGCGGTGGCCTGCGGCGTCCGGGCGGCCTGATCCGCCACGGCCTGGTGCAGGCACCGCTCGGCCAGGGGCCGCGCGGTGGCGTTCCAGCGGTGCAGGACCAGTTCGGCCTCCTCCGGTGGCAGGGCGGGCAGGGTGGCGGGGTCGGCATCCGGCCGGGTGGCCAGCGCCGCGGCAAAGGCCGCGATCCGGGCGGCCAGCGCCCCGGGGTCGGCGACCGATCCGTCATGCCACAGCGCGCCGGGCGTCAGCGTCAGCCGCGCACCGGGGGCGGGGGCCGGGGCGTCCGACAGCGCCACCCCGGGATGGGTCGCGCGGACCGCAGGGTCGCGCAGCGGCAGGTCGGCGGCAAAGCCCGGCGTGGTGCGCGCCCGGGTCAGGGCGCGGGCGAAGGCCGCGGCGTCCAGCGTGGCGGGCAGCGGGAACCAGCCCGTCACATGATCGGCCAGCGCGGGGTCGGGCTGGCCAGGGTCGGTCAGGCCGGGGCCCGCGTGCCAGGCCAGCGTGGCCTGCCCCAGCCCCAGCGCGCGCAGCAGCCCCGCGGCCAGCGCGAACATCGCCCGGTCGCCCGTCAGCCCTGCGGGCAGGGGCAGGTCCACCCGGCCGGGTGCGCCCTGCGCCGCGGGCAGCTCGGGCGGGTGGGCGGCGGCCAGCGCGGCGCGGGCCGCGGCCTCGCCCGGCGCGACGGCGGCCAGCGCGGCGGTGATCGCGGCCCGGTCGGGCCCCGCATCCACCTGCGCCGCGGTCAGGCTGCCCGCACAGACCGGCTGGCCGGTCAGGTCGCGCAGCCCGGTCAACCGCACCGACCCCGCGCCGCAGGCCACCACCAGCCCCTGGGCCGAGGCGTCCAGCACCGTGCCGGGGGCGGCCGCACCCGCCGCCGCCAGGGCCCCGCCCACCGCCAGCACGCGGCCGCCGATCGCGACCCGGGGCAGGCACAGCGGGTTCCAGTAGGGGCCGTGGTCCAGCGCGCGCACCAGCCGCAGCACCTGATCCGCGCCCTGGGCAAAGTCGATCAGCCCGCCCGCCGCCGGCCGGTCGTCGCGCCCGTGCCAGCTGCGCCGCGTCAGGTCCTGCGGGGTGCCGCCCTCGGTCCGCTCCAGCGCGGCGATCAGGTCGGGGAAGCTGTCCAGCGCCGCCTCCCAGCAGCGGGTGTTCAGCGTCAGCGCCGTGTCGTCGGGCGCTATGGCGAAGTCGCGCGTGACCAGTAGGCGGCCCTCGTCAATGCCGCCCTCGATCCGGTGCCACGCGATGCCGTGCCGCACCTCGCCCGCCAGCAGCGCCCAGACCGGCGCGTTCAGCCCGGCATGGGCGGGCAGCGGGCCGTCATGGAAGTTGACCGCGCCGTGCCGCGCCAGCGCCAGCACCGCCTGCGGGATCACCGTCAGGTTGGCCACCGACAGCAGCCAGTCCGCCCCCGGCAGCCGCTGGGCCAGCCCCGGGCCGGGCCGTTCCACCCGCAGCCCGCGCGCCGCGCCCCAGGCCGCCACCTGATCCGACCCGGTGACCAGCGCCGCGATGGCATGCCCGCGCGCCAGCCAGAGCGCGGCGCATTCGGTCGTCAGCGACTGGTTGCCGAAGAACAGGGCGGACAGGGACATGGCACACTCCTGCCGGGAAACCCGGCGTCATTCGCCCGGGGCGGGCTGTGGTCGGGGG
>JACXUX010000286.1 GCA_014763725.1 Rhodobacterales bacterium | reverse complement strand
GGGCGAAGAGGCCCCCGAACCCCGGTCCGAGGCCGATCTGCGCGGCGTGCTGTCCAACGACTCGATGACCGAGGACGAGCAGAAGATGCTCGAGGAAGAACGCGCCCGCGCCGAAGAGGCCGCAAAGCTGCGGGATGAAGATTACCAGCTGGCCTATGCGGTCGACATCCTGAAGGGTCTGGCCGCGATCCGGCCGGCGCCCTGAGCCATGGCGCAGGACCTGCCCTATCGCCCCTGTGTGGGGGTGGTGCTGGTGAACCCGGCCGGCCGGATCTTTGCCGGCCGCCGGATCGACAACCCCGGCCCCGCCTGGCAGATGCCCCAGGGCGGCATCGACAAGGGCGAGGACCCGCGCGAGGCCGCCCTGCGCGAGTTGTGGGAGGAAACCGGCGTCACCGCCGATCTGGTGCAGGTTCTGGGCGAAACCGCCGACTGGCTGAGCTATGACCTGCCGCCCGAGCTGCTGGGCAAGGTCTGGGGCGGCAAGTATCGCGGTCAGACGCAGAAGTGGTTCCTGTTCCGCTTTCTGGGCCGCGACGACCAGGTTCGGATCGACGGGCCGCATCCGGAATTCTCGGAATGGCGCTGGATCGGCGCGGACGAGATGCTGGCGGCGATCGTGCCCTTCAAGCGCGAGGTCTATGCCCGGGTGGTGGAGGCCTTTCGCCCGCATCTGGCCTGAAGGGGTCGCCCGACCGCTGGCCGGAACGGACAAGCCCCCGCCCTTGCGGGCAGGGGCCATGGGCAGCGGCGACCGGACCCGATGCCCCGGGCTGGGTGGGGGCTATGTCCGGAACACCGGGCTTCGGTCACTCGCTACAGGATCCCTTGTCGCCCGGCCGCGCGGCGGATTCGCGGAAGGCGCGTGGAGACACCGGGGTCTTGTGGCGGCGGAATTTCGGCGGGCGCCGCGGGGGTTGATTTGCCGCCCGTGGGGGGTAATGTGAAGGGATGATGACGGTCCAGCCGCCGGTTCCCTTTCCCGCGTCCGCCCGCCTGCCCGAGGAGGTGTCCTTTGACCGCCGCGAGCTGGGGGTGATCCTGAGCCTGTATGGCCGCATGGTCGCCGCCGGGGAATGGCGCGACTACGGCATTTCCTGCCTGCGCGAGGTGGCGGTGTTTTCGGTCTTTCGCCGCACGGCGGAACATCCGCTGTATCGCATCGAGAAGCGGCCGAAGCTGCGCGCGCGCCAGCAGATGTATGCGGTGGTGGGGATGGACGGCCAGGTCCTGCGCCGGGGCGCCGATCTGGCGCAGGTGCTGCGCGTGCTGGAACGGCGGCTGATCCGGCCTGTGAACTGACGGGCGGCGGCATGGCGGCGCGGGCGGAAGGGGGGCCTTCTGCCCCCCTCTTCGGCCCGGAGGGCCGAATTCACCCCCCGAGGATATTTGCACCGGGAAGCTGGGGACGGCGGATGGTCAGCAGGGGCGTGCCCTGGGCCGCGATGCGGGCCAGCGCCGGGGCCAGCGGTTCCTCGACGACCGCCATGACGTGGCCGGTGGCGTGGATCATGCTGTCGGGGCCGGAGACCAGCGCGACATGGCCCTTCCAGCACAGCACGTCGCCCGGGTGGTGGGGGGCATCGGGGGGCACGGGCTGGCCCAGGCTGCGCTGCAGGTCGCTGTCGCCCGGGCATGGGCAGCCGCAGGCCGTCAGCGCGGTCTGGACAAGGCCCGAACAGTCGATGCCCCAGCGGCTGTTGCCGCCCCAGAGATAGGGGGTGCCCAGGAACAGCCGCGCGACGGCGACGGGGTCGGCCAGCGGCGTGTCGAGCGGGCGCAGGTGCCCCGCGCGCACGAAGCCGTCGGGGGTTTCGGCCCAGCGGTCGGTGCCGCCCGTGACCGTCAGCTGCGCACCGAAGGACAGCGCGGCCAGCGTCGGGGCCTGGACGCGCGGTTCGGGGTAGAGATGGGTGGCGGCCGCCGCGACGGCATGGCTGGCCACGCGCGGCAGGCCCACGGCGGCAGCCGCGACCCAGCCGCAATAGCCGTCCGCCGCGGCCTGGACGAACAGATGGCCCGCCTGGGCGTCGATCACCGTGACCGCGGCGCCGAACAGCAGCTGGCGGTCGCGCGGCCCGCCCGGGCTGGCGCAGAGGTCGGTGACCGGCTGCTGGATGCGGCCCGGGGTGCCGGGGGAAAAGACCTCGGCCGCGACCTGGCCGCGCAGGCTGTCCAGCGCCACGCGGCCCGAGAAGGGGGTCAGGCGGCGGTCCATCACGCCAGCCCCAGCACGGCGGGAAGTGCGGCCAGCACCGCCCGCGCCCCCTGCCCCACCCCGCCGCGGGGCCGGCCCGGGGCATCGGCCGGCTGATGGGCGTAGATGTCGAAATGCAGATAGCGCGGCACGCTGACGAAGCGGCGCAGGAACAGCGCCGCCGTGATCGCCCCCGCCATCCCGCCCGAGGGCGCGTTGTCGAGATCCGCGATGCCGGGTTCGATCATCGGTTCGTAGGCGTCCCAGAAGGGCAGCCGCCAGACCGGGTCACGCACCAGGGCCGCGGCCCGGTCCAGCGCCGCGGCAAGGCCCGCATCGTCGGTGAAATAGGGCGCCAGGTCCGGCCCCAGCGCGGTGCGGGCGGCCCCCGTCAGCGTGGCCATCGAGATCAGCAGATCGGGCGCCTCTTCATCGGCCAGGGCCAGCGCGTCGGCCAGGATCAGACGGCCCTCGGCATCGGTGTTGTTCACCTCGACCGTCAGCCCCTTGCGCGAGGTCAGGATATCGCGCGGGCGGAAGGCATTGCCCGACACCGCGTTTTCCACCGCCGGCACGATCAGCCGCAGCCGCACCGGCAGGCCCAACGCCAGGATCATCTGCGCCAGCCCCATCGCCGTGGCGGCGCCGCCCATGTCCTTCTTCATCAGGAGCATTGAGGACGAGGGCTTCAGATCCAGCCCGCCGGTGTCAAAGCACACGCCCTTGCCCACCAGCGTGACCCGCGGGCCCTGGGTGCCGTGGCGCAGGTCCATCAGCCGCGGCGCGCGCGGGCTGGCGCGGCCGACCGCATGGACCAGCGGAAAGCCCTGCACCAGCAGGTCGTCGCCGCGGATCACCCGGGTGTCGGCGCCAAAGCGCTGCGCGAGCGAGAGGAAGGCGATCTCCAGCTCATCGGGGCCCATGTCGGCGGCGGGGGTGTTGATCAGGTCGCGCGTCATCCATTCGGCGGCGGCGATCGCCTCGACCCGGCGGGCATCGACTCCGACGGGCGGCTTCAGCCGCGCCAGCGCCCGCGGCGCCTGGCCGGGGCGATAGCGGTCGAAACGGTAGGTCTGCAGCAGCCAGCCCAGGGCCAGTTCCTCGGCCTCGTCCCCGGGCAGGGGGGCGGCCAGATGCCAGTCGCCCGCGGGCAGGGCGGTGGCCGCCCGCGCCAGGACGAAACGCTGCCGCGCCCGCGCCCGGGCGGTGCCCAGGCCCAGCACGGCCCCCGCTGGCGCGCCATCGGGGCCGGGGAAGGCCGCGACCTCGCCCGCGCCGGCGGCAAAGCCCGTGGCCCGCAGCCAGGCGGCGGCAGCGGCGGACAGGCTGGCCACGGCCTCTTCCAGCCCCTCGCCCGGCTCGACGAACCCCGCCAGCGCCGAAAAGCGGCGCGGGGGAAAGCGCGGCTGACGCCCGAGCAGCACCTTGCCCTGATATTCGGACAGCATGATCGTCACCGGATCG